>NZ_JBEZHV010000010.1:0-235682 GCF_040650755.1 Streptomyces sp. NPDC048623 | reverse complement strand
ATCGCGGTGTGGCTCGCGGACGCGGCCAAGAGCGGCCAGGACTTCCAGCCGCTGCTGCCCGCGATCGACTGGGCCGCGCAGTACCGGACACCGCCCCGGCCCCCGGCGCGTACGGATCCGGCTCGGGCGCTACGGGTACGGCGGCGCGCCCGGCGGCAGCTCCTGCTCGCCCCAGATCGTCTTGCCCGTACGGCTGTAACGGCTGCCCCAGCGCGTGGTCAGCTGGGCCACCAGGAACAGCCCGCGGCCGCCCTCGTCCGTGAGCCGTGCCCGGCGCATCCGCGGATGGGTGGCGGACGGGTCGGAGACCTCGCAGATCAGCCGCCCGGCCCGGACGAGCCGGGCCTCGACCGGACCCCCGGCGTACCGGATGGCGTTCGTGACCAGTTCGCTCAGCACCAGCTCGGTCGTGAAGACCAGCTCCTCCAGGCCCCACGCGCGCAACTGCGCCGCCGCGGCCTCCCGTACCGCGCCGACCGCCGCCGGATCGGCCTCGACCGACCACGCGGCGGTGTCCTCGGCGGGCACGGCGCGGGTACGGGCGAGAAGCAGCGTGACATCGTCCTCCAGGCCGTCGGCGGGGCGGCCCGCCACGAGCTCCCGGCCCAGCTCGCGCAGCGGCAGTCCGACGGCACCGGGCCGGGCCAGCCGGTCGGCCAGATCGGCCATCCCCGCGTCCAGGTCGCCGCCCCGGCCCTCGATCAGGCCGTCCGTGTAGAGCGCGAGGACGCTGCCCGGCGCCAGCTCGACCTCCGTCGTCTCGAACGGCAGCCCGCCGACGCCCAGCGGAGGACCGGGATCCACCGGCAGATACGACACCTTCCCGTCCGGCTCCGCCACGACGGGCGGCGGATGCCCGGCCGACGCCACCGTGCAGCGTCGCGTGACCGGGTCGTAGACGGCGTACGCGCAGGTCGCGCCGGTGGGCGAGGAGGGGTGGCGGACCTGCCAGGACTGGCCCTGGTCGTCCTCCTCGGGGTCGTCCCCGTCGTCCTCCTCGCCGGTGTCCTCCGGCTCGGCGGGCAGCTGGGACACCAGGTCGTCGAGATGGGCGAGCAGCTCGTCGGGTTCGAGCTCCAGGTCCGCGAGGGTGCGTACGGCGGTACGCAGCCGGCCCATGGTTGCGGTGGCGGCGAGGCCGTGCCCGACGACGTCCCCGACGACCAGCGCGACCCGCGCGGACGACAGCGGGATCACGTCGAACCAGTCGCCGCCGACCCCGGTCCGCGTGTCGGCGGGCAGATACACGCCGGAGGTCGTCACGGCCGGTGTCCGCGTCTGCGTCGGCGGCAGCATGCTGCGCTGCAGCCCCACCGCCGCCCGGTGCTCCCGGGTGAAACGGCGCGCGTTGTCCAGGGCGAGGGCCGCCCGGTCGGCGATCTCCCGCAGCAGATCCCGGTCGGCCTCCGCGTACCGCCCACGGGCCGCCCTCCGCCCCACGGTGACCCGCCCGAGCAGCATGCCGCGCGCCCGCAGCGGCGCCGTCATCCGCACGGGATGCCCGCCGGCCGCCGCGTCCTCGCCGTCCCGGACGGCGACGAGCACGACGTCGGGCTCGGGGGAGGGGGAAGGCGGATTCCCCGGCGGCGAGGCCGGGGCCGACCCGGAAGCCCGCCCTGGGCCGGGCGCCTGCGCGGCGCCGGACGTCTGCCCTGGGCCGGGCGCCTGCGCGGCGGTGGTCGTCTGCTCCGGGCGTGGCGCCTGCGCGGCGGTGGTCGTCTGCTCCGGGCCTGGCGCCTGTTTCGGGCCGACAGCCTGCTCGGGACCGGACGACTGCTTCGGACCAGGTCCTGGTCCCGATTCCGGTCCCGACGCCGGGGCGGGGGCCTGCGCGCGGCCGGGCTCTCGCTCGGGCCCCGGTGCCGACTCCGGTCCCGATGCAGGGGCGGCCTCTCGCCCGGGACCCGGACGGGATGTCTGCTCCGGGCCCGATGCCGATGCCGGGGCGGCCTCTCGCTCGGGAGCCGGTCCCGATGCCGGGCCCGGTCCCCGTCCGGCACCCGCCCCGCCCGCACGGGCGGACGCGCCCCCGTTCCGGCCCCGCGGCCCGCGCGGTGCCGCCGGTTCGCCCGCGGTCGCGGTGCGGCGCAGCAGCAGCCGCCCCGCCCGGTCGGGCGCCGGTTCCTCGCCGAGCGGGACGGCGTCCGCGAGTTCGACGACCGCGAGGTCGCCGAGGCCCGGCACCAGCGCGCCGGCCAGTTCGCGGGCGGTGTCCGTGACCGACAGGGAGCCGCCGACGCGGGCCGTGGCGAGGTGGAGCAGGGCGAGCCGTTCGGCGGCCCGGCGGGTCTCGGTGACGTCGGTGAAGAGCGCGGTCACGCCAAGCACCCGGCCGTTCGGGTCCTGCAGCCGGAAGGCCGAGATCGCGATGTTCACGCCGCCCAGCGGATCCTCGACGGTCCGCAGCAGTTCCTCCGCCTGCACCAGCGGCAGGCCGGTCGCGAGCACCCGGCTCAGCTTCTTCTCGATCGCCGCCGCGTCCTGCGGCCACAAGAAGTCACCGAGGCGCCGCCCGCGCAGCTCGGCGGGGACGCCGCTGTACGGCAGCAGGTGGGTGTTGGTGCGCAGCAGCCGCAGTTCGGGGTCGAGCACGGCGAGCCCCACCCGGTCCTGGAGGAACAGTTCGCGTATGAACGCGCTGTCCTGGTGCCGGCCCTCGGCGAGGGCCGCGGGCGTGACGAGCACGAAGCACCCGGCACCCGCGTCGGCACCCTCACCCGCCCCGTTCTCCGTGCCGCCGGGTCCCGCCCCGTCCCCGCCCCCGTCCCTGTCGCCGTCGTCATCCCCGTCGTCCGCGAGCCCGAACGCCTGGAACACCACCCGCACGTCCTCGCCCCGCCCCGAGCGCAGCACCGCCTCGCCGTCCCGTGCGCCGCGCGCGTACCCCCGTATGAGCTCCGGCCAGTCCGCGGGGTCCGCGAGCAGCGCGCGTACCGGATGCCCCACGACGTCGGCCGCGGGCCACCCGAGGAGGGCCTGGGCCTCCGGGGTCCAGCCGGCGATCCGGCCGTGGCCGTCGACCAGCGCACCGGCGCTGCCCTCGGCGAAGGGCGGTATGCCGGCGGCCGGGTCAGGAGGGGCGCCGTTCACGGTGGGGTCTCCCTTCCGTCCCTGTGTGGGTCTGTGTCTACGTCCATGGCCGTGCTTTTGTCCACGTTCACGTCTGCGCTTTTGTTCACACCCACGTCCACTTGCACGTCCCCGTCCGGGTCTCCTTCCGCGCCCGGGCCCCCGCCGGCGGCCCGGTCCCGCGCCCGCGCGATCAGCAGCGCGACGTCGTCGGGGGCGTCGGGACCGCGCAGCGCCCCGAGCAGCCGGTCGCAGGTCTCCTCCAGGGAGCGGACCGGCCCGTCGAGGAGCCGGGTGAGCGCCGCGAGCCGTACGTCGATGTCCTCGTCGCGGGTCTCCACCAGACCGTCGGTGTACAGGACCAGCGCGTCGCCCGCCGCGAACGGGACCTCCTTGGTCTCGAAGGGCACGCCCCCGACCCCGAGCGGCGCGCCGGTCGGCAGTTCGAGCAGCCGCGACGGGCCCTCGGCGGGGACGTACACCGGCGGCGGATGCCCCGCGTTGGCGATCCGGCAGCTGCCGCTCGCCGGGTCGTACACGGCGTACACGCAGGTGGCCATCTCCTCCAGACCGGCGACCGTGCGGTCCAGCTCGGTCAGGACCACGGACGGGGCCAGGCCGAGCCCGGCGAGCGTGCGCGCCGCGGTCCGCAGCTGCCCCATGGTCGCGGCGGCGTTGATGCCGCTGCCCATCACGTCGCCCACCACCAGGGCCGTCTTCCCTCCCGACAGCGGGATCGCGTCGAACCAGTCGCCGCCGACCTCGACCGCCGCGGAGGCGGGCTGGTAGCGGTAGGCGGCGTCGAGACCGTTGAGGCGCGTCGGGCCCTGCGGCAGCAGATGCCGCTGGAGCGCGAGCGCGGTGCGCTGCTGGTGCCGGTACCAGCGCGCGTTGTCGATGGCCACCGCCGCCCGGGCCGCGAGTTCCCCGGCGAGCAGCACGTCGTCCCGGTCGAACGGCACGGCGTTGCGCGCCCGCTTGAGGTCGAGCACGCCGAGCACCACCCCGCGGGCGCGCAGCGGCACCGCGAGGTACGAGTGGACGCCCGCCTCGCGCAGCAGTTCGGCGGCGTCGGCGTCCCGGGCGATCCGCGGCAGGTCGGCGTCCGTGACCTGCGCGACGAGCACGGGCCGGCCGGTCCGCGCGCACTGGGTGACCAGCCGCTCGGCGCCGTACTGGGCCGGATCGCCCACCGCGTCGGCGGCCTCGCGGGCCGGGGTCGGATACGCCGCCTCGACCGCGAGCGCCCGGAACATCGCGGGTCCCGAGGCGCCCGTCCCGCCCGGATGCGGCCCGGTCAGGACGTCCTCCAGGACGTCGACGGCCGCGATGTCGGCGAACTCCCGCACCACGAGCGCGGCCAGCTCGTGCGCGGTCAGATCCAGGTCGAGCGTGGTCCCCACCCGCTCCGAGGCGTCCGCGATCACCGCGAGCCGGCGCTTGGCGCGCGCCGCCGTCCGCTCGGCCCGGTGCTGCTCGGTGACGTCCACGACGGCCGCCGCGACCCCGACGACCCGCCGCCCCGTCGTCTCCAGGCGGTACAGGGACAGCGACCACACCGGCTCCTCGCCGTCCGACCCGGCCGGACCGCGCACCCGCCGGGACAGCACGGACACCCCGGTCTCCAGGACCTCCCGCAGCGCCGCCTCCACGGAGGCGGCGTCCGGCGAGGGCACCGCCTGCCCGAAGACACGCCCCAGATATCCGGCGGCCGGCACCCCGGCGATCCGCTCAAGAGCCGGGTTGACCAGGACGAAGCGCAGATCGAGGTCGAGGACGGCCAGGCCGATGGGGGAGTGCGCGACGAGCCGCGAGGAGAGCGCGAGATCCTGTTCCACCCGGCGCACGGTCGCCCGGTCGGTGGCGAGGCCGAGGGCGTACGGCTGTCCCTGGTCGTCCTCCAGGCGCGTGTTGCGGAACTCGACGGGGATCGTCCGCCCGTCCGCGTGGCGTACGGGGAAGACACCGGCCCACGGTCCTTCGCCGCCCATCACCCGGGCGAAGAGGCCGAGGACCTCGTCCCGGTGTGCCTCCTCGACGAGGAGCCGGACGGCGGGCCGGCCCAGGGCCTCGGCGGCGGTGTAGCCGAACACGGTCTCCGCCTGCGGGCTCCACAGCACGATCCGGCCACGGGCGTCGAGGACGACGGCGGCGACCCCGAGCACGTCGAGGAGTCCGCCGGGCTCCATGGCGAACGCGCCGCTCACCGGGGCCGGGCCGGCCGGCAGGTCCGCCGTGCTCATCCGGACCGCATCCCTCCTCCGCCTCGCCTGGGTCTTCACCCTGTCCCGAGCTCGGGCCCCGGACCGTGTTCCGCGTCCTGAGGTTTCCTCCATCATCGCGGCCGGGCATCCATCCCGCGATGCGTACGGCGCGCCCGGAGCGGCCCGACGGCGCAGAGTGGGGGCGTGGACGTCGAGCGGATCACCCAGGAGCTGTACGGGCTGCGGCCCGCCGACTTCGCGTCGGCGCGGGACGCGTATGTCGCCGAGGCCCGCAGACGGAAGGAACCGGAAGCGGCGAAGGCCCTCGCGGCGCTGCGCCGCCCGGTGCTCGCGGCGTGGGCGGCGAATCTGCTCGCCCGCGAGCGCCCGGACGAGGCGGAACGGTTCCTCGCCCTGGGGGAGACCCTGCGGGTGGCCCACCGGATGCTCGACGGCGAACGCCTGCGGGAGGCGAGCCGGAAGCAGCACCGACTGGTCACCGCTCTCGCCCGCACGGCCGCCGACCTCGCCGCCGAGGCCGGCCAGCCGGTGGGCGACCCCGTGCTCCGCGAGATCGAACAGACCCTGCACGGCGTCCTGGCCCGCCCCGAGGTCGCCTCCACGTGGGCGAAGGGCCGCCTGGTGAAGGTGCCGGACGCGGCGGTCGACTTCGCGGCCGTGGTCGACGTCGGGGCGGCGAAGCAGGCGGGGGCGGAAGCCAGGGCCGAGGCCGCGAGGACGGAAGAGGCCGCGGCGGAGGCAGAGGCAGAGGCAGAGGCGCAAGCAGAGGCGGAAGCGGAGGCAAAGGCGGCGGCAGAGGCGAGGGCGGAAGCGGAGGCCGCGGCCGTACGGGCTGAGGCGGCGCGTGACGCGGCCCGCGAGGCACGGGACGCGGCGGCCGTCCGGGCCGAGGAGAGCGAGGGCGAGGTACGGCGTCTGGAGGCGGCCCTGGCCACGGCCCGGGACACCGCCCACGAGGCCCGGACGGCCGCGGACCGCGCCGGGGCGGCGCTGACGGCGGCGGAGAACACCGCCCGGGAGGCGCGGTCGCGGGCCGGTGCGGGTTCGTCCGGAAAGCGGGGCGGCGGCCGGCGGACGGGCTGACGGCGGGCCGGCCGAAAGCGCGCAGGTCCTCGAACGGGCCCTCGAACCGTCCCCCGACCAGGCCCGTTTCGGTTGCGATCCCGCACCCCCGTCCACAACCACACGGCGCACGCGGTAGGTTCACAAGGCCTTCACATCAGGAATGCCAGCGAGGAGCCATGAGCCAGCAGTACCCCGGGCCGCCCCAGCCTCCGCACCCGTCCCAGCAGCCCGAGCCGTGGGGTCCGCCGCCGAAGAAGCGCCTGTCCACCGGCGCGATCGTCGGTCTTTCCCTCGGTGGCGTGTTCGTCTTCCTGGTGGTCCTCGGGGCCGTGGTGGGCGAGAAGAAGCCGGACGACGGCAAGCCGTCGGGCAAGGAGGTGACGGCGAGCCAGACCACCACGCCCACGCCGACCTCCGCGCCCGCCACGTCCGCGCCCGCCACGACCACCGCGCCGGCCACCCGCACCCCCTCGGCCGAGCCGAGCACGAAGAAGGCCGAGACCGGGAAGCTTCCCAGCTTCGTCGGCAAGGGACTTCAGTACGCCCAGGACGAGGCCCAGTCCCTCGGCTTCTACAGCCTCCGCTCGCACGACTCCCTCGGCCGGAGCCGCAACCAGGTCCTCGACCGCAACTGGAAGGTCTGCTTCCAGACCCCCGCCCCTGGAACCCACCCCACCGACGTCGTCATCGACTTCGGCACGGTCAAGCTGGAAGAGACCTGCCCCAAGAAGGACACGGGCCGGCAGCCCGAGGTCGAAGCCGGCGGCACCATGCCGGACTTCCGCGGCAAGTCGGTGAAGGCGGCCCGCGCGGCCCTCCCGTCGAACGAGAGCATCACCGTCACCGACGCGGCCGAGGACCGGATGATCCTCATGGAGTCCAACTGGAAGGTGTGCACGCAGTCGCCGGCGGCGGGAACGACGATCGACGGGCGGCCCATCACGTTCACCGCGGTGAAGTTCGAGGAGTCCTGCCCGTAAGGCGAAGGGATTTGGGCGGCGCCGAAATATTCGATGGCGTCAATTTCCGTACGGACTACGGTGGGAACCACACAGCACCTCCCGGTGCGCAGGTCAACGGCTACTTCTTTCCGAGAAATCGCGCCGTGGACCGCTTTCGATCTCGGGAGGCGCACAGCGCCGGGGTGCCCGGTGCGCAGGCGGGGGATACTTCCACTGTTAATGGGGAGGTCGCGGGTTCGAGTCCCGTCCGGCGCTTCGGGCGCCGGTAGCTCAGATGGTGAGAGCACCTTGGCTCCCCTGCCGATCTGATCTCGGGCACCCCGGCGCTGCCGTCGCCTCCCCTCCACCCGCGAGGGGATTCCCCATGGCCCGCTTCAACGCGCGCGGCACCCGTCCGTCCGCCGTCTCGCCCGTGACCACCACGGGAGAGCGGACCCGGACGCACGAGGGTGCGGGCGCGCACCTCCGCGACGCGAAGAGCGAGCTGTTCCTGCTCGCCGTCGCCCACACCGTCGGCACCGACACCTTCTACGAGAAGGCCGGCGCCCGCGACGACCGGTACACCGGCCTCGTCCGGCGGCTCGCCGTCGAGGACCCCGCCTGGACCGCCGGGCTGCTGCGCTGGCTGCGCGGCGAGGGCAACATGCGGACCGCCTCGCTCGTCGGCGCCGCCGAGTTCGTCAAGGCACGCCTCGACGCGGGATGCACGACCGCGACGGCCCCCGTCGGCGACCGCACGGGCACCGGCACCGGCACCGCCACCGGCACCGGCACCGGCGCCGACGCGTGGTCGAACCGTGCCGTCGTCGACTCCGTCCTCCGGCGCGCCGACGAGCCCGGTGAGATGCTCGGCTACTGGACCGCCCGGTACGGCCGCACGCTCCCCAAGCCGGTGAAGCGCGGCGTCGCCGACGCCGTGCGCCGCCTCTACAACGAGCGCGCGCTGGTCAAGTACGACACCGAGTCCAAGGGGTATCGCTTCGGGGACGTCCTGGAGCTCGTGCACGCCGCGCCGGACCCGGACAAGTCCTGGCAGGGCGAGCTGTTCCGGCACGCCATCGACCGGCGCCACGGCCGCGGCGAGGCCGTCCCGCAGGCCCTGGACACCCTCGCGCTGCGCGCCCGCCTCATGGGTCTGCCCGTCGCCGACCGCCGCGCACTCCTGACCGACCCGGACGGCCGGTCCGAGCTCGCTCGCGCCGGCATGACCTGGGAGGCGCTCGCCGGCTGGCTCCAGGGCCCGATGGACGCCGCCGCCTGGGAGGCGGTCATCCCCTCCATGGGCCTGATGGCGCTCGTCCGTAACCTGCGGAACTTCGACCAGGCCGGTGTCTCCGACGCCGTCGCCGAGCGGATCGCCGCCCGGCTCGCGGACCCCGAGGAGGTACGGGCCTCCCGGATGTTCCCGTTCCGGTTCTGGGCGGCGTACAAGGCGGCGCCGTCGCTGCGCTGGGGCCACGCCCTGGAGAAGGCGCTCGGGCACTCGCTGGCGCACGTGCCGGTGCTCGGCGGCCGGACGCTGATCCTGGTCGACCGCAGCCCCAGCATGTTCCCCGGCTACGGCTACTCGACGCCCAACCGCTCCGACATCCCGCTCGCCGAGCAGGCCGCCGTGTTCGGCGCCGCCCTCGCGGTGCGCGCCGAGAACCCCACGCTCGTGGAGTTCGGGCAGAGCTCGCGCAAGGTGCGCGTCCGGCGCGGGGACAGCGTGCTGCGTCTCGTCGAGCAGTTCGGGCGGATCGGCGGTACCGACATCCCGTCCGCCGTGCGGCAGCACTACGCCCGCCACGACCGGGTCGTGATCGTCACCGACGAGCAGACCCGGCCCGGCTGGCTGCCGTCCAACTGCCTCGGCTACGGCGGTATGCCCGAGACCCCGATCGACGACCTGATCCCGAAGGACGTGCCCGTCTACATGTGGAACATGGCCGGCTACCGCGAGGCCGCGATGCCCTCCGGCGGCGGCAACCGCCACGCCCTGGGCGGCCTCACCGACGCCGCCTTCCGGATGATCCCGCTGCTCGACGCCGGCCGCGACGCCCGCTGGCCCTGGGAGTAGCGGCACGAGCGGGCGCCGGGGACAGCACGGGCGCCGGGGAGGTGCCGGGGGCGCCGCCGACGGGCGGCCGGCAGTCGGTCAGCAGCCGGTCAGTAGCGGAGGGCACCCGCGATATGGCCCTGACCGGCCAGGACCTCGTCGGGTACGAAGCGCACCTCGGCGCCCGTCTCCAGGGCCTGCTCGACGATCTCGTCCACCACGTCGTCGCGGGTGTCCGAGGCCGCGGCCTCGGCCGGTTCGAGATGCCCGCCCTCGTCCCGTACCACCGTCCGGTAGTGCTCCTCGACGGCGAGCAGCCGGACGCGGCCGTCCTTCACGGCCTGCCACACCTCGTCGATGCCACCGGCGAACTCGCGCCGGCCGCGGGCCGTGTCCAGCTCGGCGACGACCGTCGCCGTCGCCGCGGCCTCGCGGGCGGTGCGCAGTGGCTCGATGGCGTCGTGTACGGCCTCGGCCGGGCCCGCCCCGAGCCCGCCGTGCTCGATGGTGAAGGTGCCGCGCGCCATCGGTCCGAGTTCGGCCAGTGCCGCGAGCGCGGCGGACGAGCCGAGCACGTACAGCGGGCGCTGCTCTGACGCGAGGACGGCCCGCACCTGCTCGTACGCCTGGCGCAGGAACCGCAGGGTCGCCTCGTCCCGGAAGGTGCTCGGGAGGTCGCCGATCCGCTCCTTGCGCTCGGCGTCCGGGTCCTCCACGCCGCGCGTCAGCGGGAAGCCGTCGGCGGTGTGCTCCGCGGCGCTGTCGGGGCTGCCGTTCCACAGCGAGACCCGGTCGGCGGCCACCGCCAGTGCCCAGTACGGCTGCTCGGCGGCGTGCGCGGCGACCAGGTTGCGGGTGAGGAAGGTGTCGGAGAGCACCACCCGCTCGGGGACGGCCCGGGCCACCGACCACACATGGTGCTCGCCCTCGGCCACGAAGATCACCAGACCGTCCTCCGGGTGGCGGAGGTCGACCTCCGCCACGGCCCGGCGCAGCCGGTCGAGGATCTCCATGCGCCGCTCGCGTGGGATCGCCGGGTCGTCCTGCACCGCCTTCTCCGCCTCGGCCAGGAGGTTGCGCAGCCGCACCCGGTCCTGGGCGTTCTCCGGCTCGCGTCGATGCGTCGGCATCACGAGCGACACGGCGGGGTACGGACGCGGCTGCCGCAGCTTCGTGAGCAGGTCCGGGGTGAGCACGGGGTCCATGGCATGGCCTTCCTGACGCTGTGCGGCGGCGGGGCGGGCGGGACCGGGCCGTACGGGCCCAGGGGAGCGGGTCCCACGGACCGCACAGCCGGGTCCGTGTACGGAGCGCGGCCACTCCGTCGCCCACTCCGTCGCCCGGTCGGGCGTCCCGGCCGGTTCCGGCAGGGACCGTCGGCGCGTGGGCGCGAACGGGGCCCACAGAAGACCATCCTGGTCCGAACCGTCCCCTTCCGCGACTCGTCGCTCACCCCGTGCAAGCCTGCGTGCGGGCCCCCCGACACGCCCACGGGGCGCCGGTCAGCGGCCCTCGAACGCCCAGGACTCGATGTCGCGGTAGCGGATCGGCCCCGGGCCGCGGCCGATGTTGCTGCCGACCAGATGCAGACGCGCGGCGGGCCAGCGGCGGCCGGCGAACCCGGCGAGCGCCGCGGCCGTCGCGGTCACCGGCCCGGTGTCACCGCGCCGGGCGCGGGCCAGGGTCAGATGCGGGTTGAGCGGCCGGTCCTCGAAGGGGATGCCGCACCGCTTGACCAGGGCGCGTACGTCGGCGGCGAGGAGCCGCAGCCCCTCGACGTCGCCGTCGATGCCGCTCCACAGCACCCGCTCGTCGAAGTGCCCGCCACCGCTCAGGGCCAGTTCGAGAGGGCGGCGGCCCGCCGCGAGCCGGGCGAGCGGAGCGCGCAGCGGAGGCACGGCGGCGACGGGGAGCTCACCGAGGAACGCCAGGGTGATGTGCCAGTCCTCGATACGGTTCCAGCGCAGCGAGGGGTACGCGTCGAGGGCGGGCCGCAGCACCCGCGCGAGCTCGTCCTTCGCGTCGTCGGGCGGGGCGAGGGCGATGAACACACGGGTGGTCGCGGAGGCGGTCACGTCGACGGGCTGAACACTCACGCAGCACTTCGTACCTCATTCGGGGGTGCCCGGTCACCTTCGGACGAGTCATGCCGCATTCGCCCGGCACACGCCGAGGGGAACCGCTTGCCCCGTCACCGGCATGCGTGATCGGATGGGCTCAGCATCGCGTGCCGGTGACGGTCAGCGTCAGGCATGGAGGTGCGGAACCGAAGGGATCGCCCTCCGTGGCTCCCCACCACATCAGTACCGACATCCACGACCATGACGGAGACCGGGTCGTCGCCCTCCGTCGGCAGCTCCACCGGGCCCATGAGGAACTGGAGCGCCGCATGCGGGAGATCAGGACCCACATCGGCCGGCGCAGGCTCACCGACGACGAACTGCTCACCCACTGCCTGGCCTTCTGCACGGCCCTGACGAACCATCACCAGGGGGAGGACCGGGGCATGTTCGCGCAACTGCTGCGCGAGCGTCCCGATCTCGCCCCGACGATCGAGAAGCTCGTCGAGGACCACGGCCTGATCACCTCGATCCTCACCCGGGTCCGCGCCCTCGCCGACACCGCGGCCGACACCGCCGCCGAGCCGCCCGGCTCCGACCCGGAGAAGGCGGCGGCGATCGCCGCGGAACTCGACGGCCTGGCGGCGATCATGGCGTCCCACTTCCGCTACGAGGAACGCGCGATCGGCGAGGCGCTGGACTCCGCCGTCCCGGACCCGGACCCGGGCTGGCCCGAGGCCGTCTTCGGCTTCGAGCCCCCCGCGTGACCGCGTGACCGCGTGACCGCGTGACGGGACCCTGACGGGACCGGCCCCGGCCCCCACACGCGTGGGGACCGGGGCCGGTACGGGGCCTCCGCAGGACAGGCTCAGCCCTCCGTCGACCGGCGTCGCCGCACCCACCACAGCAGCCCGCCGCCCGCGACGGCCAGGGCCGCGGCGATGCCCACGATCAGGCCGACGGGCGTGCTCGAACCGGTGTGGGCGAGGTCGCCGCCCGGCGTCCGGCCCGGCGGCGTCGCGTGGTCACCGCCCGGCGTGGACGGCGCCGGCGTCGACGGGGTGCCGCTCGGCGTCGGGTCGCCCGGCGTGCTCGGGCTCGGCGTCGGCGTCGGGGTCGGCTTCGGGTCCTCCGGGATGGTGGGCTGCTCGGCGCTGGAGCCGCCGAGGTAGGCGGTGCCGCCGCTCCGGTAGGTCACCTCGGTCTGCACGGAGTTCCGGGTCGTCCGGTCGAGCCCCCGGTACTCGGTGGTGAACTGGGCGCGGGTGATGTCCCGCTTCGGCGCCTTGGAGAAGTCGACGCCGCCCATCGACAGGATCCAGACCTTGCCGCCGTACACCCGCTCGAACTTGTAGTCGCCGTTCTTGAACGAGTACACGTACTTGTCGTAGACCGTCTTCTTGTCCCAGTCCTTGTTCTCGCCGCGCAGCGGCCAGCGCGACACGTCGTTGCTGTTGATGATCCGGCGGAAGTCGGTCGGGGCGACCGCGTCCTGGCGCCGTACGTACTCGGCCGCCACGCGCGACGAGTAGACCCGGCGCAGGTCGGCGTACGAGGCGTCCTCGTTGACCCGGCGCTCCAGCTCGGGCCGGATCATCGAGAGGATCAGGGCCTCGGCCTGCCGGGTCTGCGCCTCGGTCAGCCTGCAGCCTCCGGCCGGCACGTCGGGCCCGGTCGGGACCTCCATGTTGACCTTCAGCGGCGCGTCCAGGATGTAGATGCCGCCGTCCTGCTCGCGCACCTTCGCGGGCTTCGGCGTGATCCACTGGCGGATCACCGGCAGACACGGCATGCCCTCGGGCGTGCGCGGCGCCGCCTGCCAGAACCGCTCCCCGCGCTCGTACTTGTCGGGGTTCATGGCGTCCGCGTAGTCGTGCTTCAGGGTGAGGTCGGCCTCCAGGAGCACCCGTCCGGCGTCGGTCTTCGCGAACTCCTTGTCCATGATCACGTCGGGCCTGATCGGGTTGAGGTTCACCCAGAACCGGTCCGGGGTCAGCGCGAGCCAGGTGAAGAAGGCGTCCGAGGCGAGCTGGAGCTTGGCGTCGCCGCCGTAACCCGGGTTCTTGTCCGGGTCCTTGGCGTAGTCCGCCTTCATCGAGTAGTCGAGGCCCTTGCCCTTCACGGGCGTGCCGACGTAGTTGATCTCCAGGGTGGAGAAGTCGATGCCGCCGGGGCCGCGGCCGAAGTAGCCGCCGCTGTTGGCCCGGTTGTACATGGCCTGGAGCTTGCGCGCCTCCTCGACCGTCTTCCCGGACCGCAGCGCCTGGTCGATGATCGGGCCCCGGCCGCCCTTCAGCGGATCGGGATTGAAGCGCTTGTCGTAGTTGGTGTAGACGGTCGGCTTCTGGGTGCGCTCGATGGCGTTCGAGCGCCGCTCGTTGACGCCGGCCTGGTTGCGGGTGGTGCCCCGGTCCCGCTTGAGGTCGTCGTCGAACTGCTTGATCTTGTCCTTGGTGGTGTCCTCGGTCGCGGCGCCGGTCAGATAGCGGAAGGTCGACTTCGGGCGCTCCTTGGCGATCTGCCGGTCGGCCCTCAGCTGGTCGTCCTCGATCTTGCCGTTGGACTTCATCTCGACCTTGCGCTCCGAGGGCCGGTGGTGCGCGTCGATCACGCGGTAGCGCTTCTCACCGGTCTCGGGATCGGTGTACTCGATGGTGTCCTGGCACCACCAGTCGGGCCCGACCATGTTGTACTTCTTGACCATGCGGGCCTCGAAGGCCGCACCGCGCGGCGGGTTGCCGTGGGCGCCGATGTAGCGCACGTCGAGGAAGCGCCTGAAGTCCTGATAGCCGGTCCTGGAGTCGTACTGGCTGTTGTAGCGGGCGTAGATCTCCATGACCTTGTCGGCCGGGTTCTTCGACTTGTTGTACTGCCGCTGCCAGGTGCGGTAGTCCTTGCCCGCGGCCGCGCGCTGCGCGTCCGTCGGCGGCAGCACACCGTCGTAGGCCTTGGCGGGGTTGTCGTACGTGTAGTTCTCGTCGTTGGGCCACGCGTCGTACGGAAGGCCGTCCGGCGGACCGGAGTTGGCCGGGGTGGAAGGGAACTGCCTTCCGAGGAACTTCTCGTCGCAGCGGACCGGCTTGACGTTCGGCGGCTTCGCCGCCTCCGCCTGCTCCAGGGCGGGCAGACCGGTCAGGGTCGTGGCGGCCGCGGCGGCGAAGGCGATCGTGAGACGCCCCCACAACTGCGGCCTGCGGGTGTGCTGGGTGTTCCGGCGCACGGATGTGCTCACTGGCTTCTCCCCCTGGGAACCCAGTAGACGGCAAGGTAGTGGCTGCGGCGTGGTGGGCTCCGAGGTCAACTGGACGTCCTCCGCAGTCAGTCGGCCACCCTATGAGCTTCCTGTGCGCTTGCGGCGGAGCCTCGTGGCGTGTCCCCGCCAACTTCGCAGTACCTTCACATCGCCGCACCGGAACAGAAGATGTCGAGTCAGAAGGCGCCGCCGTCGTCGATCCAGGTCTCCTCCAGATCCCCCGCGGTCCCCTCCGTGCGCCGCACCCGGAACACCGACAGCTCGCGCCCGGTCCGCAGCAGCGGCCCGACGCTCCGCAGGGCGAGCCGCGTCAGCCCCTCCCACGCGAAGTCCCCCGGCCGCGCCCCGAGTTGCACCCCCCGCTCCGCCAGGGCACCGGACGGGATGCCGAACGCCTCCGCGATCTCGTACGGGCTCCCCTCCACGTCCCAGTCCTCCTCGCCCGCCCACCCGGCGGCGAACAGGCGCGCCCCGGAGGGGTGGTGGAACACATGGGTGTGGAAGGTCAGAGGGTGGTCGACCGTCGCCGAGCCGATGACCACGGCCCCCGGAAAGCGCTCCACCAGCTCGTCCGCCTGCTCCGCCAGCGGAAAGGTCCCTCCGGCGAACGCGAGCGCCGGGTCGTTCGCCTCGCTCACCGGCCCCCAGCAGCCCACCCCCACCAGGCCGAGATCCTCCCGCGTCCCGAACGCCATCCGCTCGGTCGCCCCGATCCGCTCCTCCTCGTCCACCACCGCGGCCACGGTCCGCAGCCCCGCCGCGAACTCCCTCGCCCGGCCCGGGTCGTGCTCCGGCAGCTCCTCCGCCCCCGCGGCGTACGGCGGCTCGACCATGGTCAGCCGGAACTCCCCGTACCGCGCGAGCCCCTGCTCCGGCGGATACGTCCAGTACTCGTCGTCGGTCACCGGTCCACGGTAGCGACCCGTAACGACGTACAGGACGCAGGCCGGCCCGCGTTCAGCGGATGCCGATGCTCTCCAGGAGCCGGTGCAGATCGAGGGTCGCCTCGGCCGCCGCGAGCAGGGCCGCCGCCGGTACGGCGAGGGTGGCCGCCGTGAGGAGCGGGCGCAGGCCCTGGGGCGGGGCGAGGAGGGCGGCGACCCGGCGCGGCACCGGGCCGGGGGTGGCGTGGGCGCGCCGATGCCGGCCGGGGAGGAGGGGGAGGCGGCCGAGGAAGCCGAGGGCGCCGCCGGGGGTGCGGCCCCGGCGGTGCCGGGAGGCGAGCGCGGCCTTGCCGACCGCACGCGCCACCTTGCGGCGGTCGCCCGTCGCCGCCGCGGCGTTCTCGTCGGCCCAGCGCTCGATCGTGTACGTGACGGCCGCGGCGAGCGGGCGGAGCAGCGGGTTGGCGGCCGCGCCGAGCTGTGCGGTGGCGACGAAGGCGTAGTGGTGGGCGGTCAGATGGGCCCGCTCGTGCGCCATCAGGATCCGGTGCTCGTCGGCGTCGAGGGTGTCCAGCATCCCGGTGGACACCACGACCCGGCCGGGCAGTCCGGGCAGTCCCGGCAGGGCGAAGGCGTCGGGGGCCGCGTCCTCGACGACGACCAGACCGTCCCGGGCGGGCATGCAGGCCGCGTCGAGGGCCGCGGCGGCGAGCGTACGGACGCGCCGGAACAGGAACCGTACGGCCGTCAGGGTCGCACCGCCGAGCAGCAGCCCCGCCGCCAGGGAGACGGACAGGGCCGTGGGGTCGTCGTGCGCGGCGAGCGGCGCCCAGTGGCCGAGACTCGCGAGCCACGGGACCCGGACCAGGCCGGCGACCGCGAGCAGCCCCAGGCAGAGCGTGCTCGCGGCACCGAGCACCAGCGCGGAACCGGTGAGCAGCCACGTGCCCAGTCGTGGGTCGCAGCGCTCGGCGACCGGCCGGGCGCCCAGCGGGGCGAGCAGCGGCAGCAGCAGGGGCAGATAGACGGCGAGGTGCATGGCGGCGGGTTCCTATGCGCCGTCACCGGTGTCGCCGAGCATCTGCCGCAGCAGCTCGGCGTCCGCGTCGGACAGCTCGTCGGCGAAGCGGGCGAGGACGGCCTCACGGTCCGGCCGGTCGTCCAGGACCGAGCGCATCCGGCGGGCGGCGAACCCGGCGTCGTCCGTGACCGGCGCGTACGCGTAGGCCCGGCCGCGCGGGGAGCGGCGGAGCATCTCCTTGCCGTGCATCCGGGTCAGGATCGTCACGACCGTGCTGTACGTGAGCTCGCGGCCGAGCCGCTCGACCACCTCGCCGGGCGTCAGCGCGTCCTCGGACTGCTGCAACAGGGTGAGGATCTGGGTCTCGCGGGCGCCGTTGGGCCGTCGGGACGCCTGGTCGCGCGTATTGCGGTCCATGGGGTTTGTCGTTCTCCCGCCGATCTTCTACAGTCGCGTAGAAGTTCTACGCACGCGTAAATGCTGTTCCACGAGTGTGCCATGCGCGCCTGCCCGGTGACAGCCGCCCCCCCGCCGCCCCCCCAGCCACCACCCCCATCGAGACAGGACCCCGATGAGCGCCATCAGCCTCGGTCAGGCCACCATCCTCGGAATCGTCGAGGGCATCACCGAATTCCTGCCCGTCTCCTCCACCGGGCACCTCAAGATCACCGAAGGCCTGATGGGCATCCCCGTCGACGATCCCGCCGTGGTCGGCTTCTCCGCCGTCATCCAGGTCGGCGCGATCGCCGCGGTCCTCGTCTACTTCTTCAAGGACATCGTCCGCATCGTCACCGCGTGGGTGCGCGGCCTGCGGGACAAGGAGGAGCGCTACCACCACGACTACAAGTTCGCCTGGTGGATCATCTTCGCGACCATCCCGATCGTGGCCGTGGGTCTGGCCGCCAAGCCGCTCATCGACGGCCCGCTGGCCTCCCTGTGGGTGGTCGCCGGCTCGCTCATCGTCGGCAGCGGGGTGATGTGGGCGGCGGACCAGATGGGCCGCCACAAGCGCGGCGAGGACGACACCGACCTCAAGGACGCGATGCTGGTCGGCTCCTCGCAGATCCTCGCGCTGCTCTTCCCCGGCTTCTCCCGCTCCGGCGCCACCATGTCCACCGCCCTGATGCTCGACCTCGACCGGGTCGCCGCCACCCGCCTCTCCTTCTTCCTCGGCATCCCCGCCCTCACCGGCGCCGGCGTCTACGAGCTCAAGGACGCCGTCGGCACGGGCGCGGGCACTCTCCCGCTGGTCGTCGGCACCGCGGTCTCCTTCGTCGTGGCGTACGCGTCGATCGCCTGGCTGCTGAAGTTCGTCGCCCGGCACTCCTTCAACGCGTTCGTCATCTACCGCGTGATCGTCGGCATCCTGCTGCTCGGCCTGCTCACCACCGGCGTGCTCTCCGCCTGACCTCCCGGCCGGGCGGGCCGGGCGGGCCGGGCCGGCTACCGTCCGGTGACCAGGCCCGGCGCGCCCCAGACCGGGAACCATCGCTCCATGTCAGGCTCCATCGCGAGGTCACCCGCGAGCAGGCCCCTGACCTGCAGTTCGAGCGCGTTGTCGCGGGTCTCGGCACGGTCCGCGCGCGGTGCGAAGGGATAGAAGGTGCCGCGCTTGTAGAGATAGACGAGGGCGAGCTCGCGCGCCGCTTCCCCCGGCGCGTGGAACGCGGTCAGGGAACACAGCAGGTTCGGGCCGAAGCCCGCCTCCTCGAGCAGCGCGTTGACCGCGTGCAGGTCGTTGACCAGCGTGATCAGGTCCTCGGCGGGACGGCGGACGGTGATCCAGGTGTAGCCGTACGCGTCCGAGGTGTACGTCACGGGGTACGACCCCGGGGACGCGTCCGGCCCCGCACCTGGACCCGCACCCCCGCCCGCGCCGCCGTCCCGCTCCGGCGGCGCCTCCACCACCTCCACGTCCAGGAGATCCCGTACCTCCCCCTTCAGGCGCGCGAACGCGCCGCCCTCCACCGCCGCGAAGCACACCGACCCGGACCCGGCCGGCACGAAGCCCGTACCCGCCTGGAGGGTGATCGCGGCGGCCGGAAGACCGAAGAGGCGGTCCAGATCGGGCCGCACCGGCCGGCTGCGCCCGAGGATGCTGTCGAGGAGTCCCACCGTCCTCACACCCGGCCTCACGCCTCGCCCAGCTGCGCCGAGATCCGCGCGAGCTGGTCGAGCCGCTGCTCCAGGGTGGGATGGGTGGAGAGCAGCCGGCTCAGGCTCTCCTTGGAGGAGAACGCGGGCGCGAACCAGAAGGCGTTGTACGGCTCCGCCTTGCGCAGGTCCTTCGTCGGGATCCGGGCCATCTCGCCGCTCACCTTGGTGAGCGCGGAGGCGAGGACCGACGGGCGGCCGGTGAGGAGCGCGGCGGCCCGGTCGGCGGCCAGCTCGCGGTAGCGGGACAGCACCCGGGTCAGGAAGAAGCTGACGATGTAGACGACGGCGCTGACGACGGGGACGAGGAGCACGGCGATGCCGAGGGCGTTGTCCCGGCTGCGGCCGAGACCGCTGTAGAGCGCGACCCGGGTCATGATCCCGGCCAGCACGCCGAGGAACGACGCGATGGTCATGACGGCGACGTCCCGGTGCGCCACGTGCGACATCTCGTGTGCCAGGACCCCCTCCAGCTCCGCCGGCTCAAGGCGCCGCAGCAGTCCCGTGGTGACGCAGACCAGCGCGGTCTTCTCCCCCCGGCCGGTCGCGCACGCGTTCGGCACGTCGCTCTCGGCGATCGCCACCTTCGGCTTCGGCATGTCGGCGAGCGCGCAGATCCGGTCCACGGTGCCGTGCAGTTCGGGCGCCTGCTCACGGGTGACCTCGTGCGCGCCCATCCCGAGCGCCGCGATCCTGTCGCTGAACCAGAACTGCCCGACGAACAGCGCGCCGGTGATCAGCAGGATGATCGGCCAGGACCCGCGCAGCAGCACGAGCAGGAGGCCCACGAAGACCACGTAGAGCAGCCCGATCAGGAACATCGTCGTCGCCATCCGCGTCGCGAGCCCCCGGTCGGGGGCGTAACGCGAGCGGGCCGACAACCGTGCTCTGGCCATCCGCGCACCCTCTTCCACGTGCCCCCACGAGCGGCCCCCTCCTGCCAGTGTGCTCCCCGGCACGCCGAATCGGGGCGCCCGGCGATTTCGGCATCCCGCTTCCGCCGTACGGGAGACGGGACGGGCCCCTTGCCGCTACCGTGGTGGTGGGCCCGGCCTCGCACCTCCCCCGTGTGCGACGGCCGGGCCCGCCTGTGTCACTCCCCGGACGGGTCGGCCGGCGGGACGGTGGAGGGCAGCCCGTTGCCGAGCACACGGAGCCGGTCGCCGGGGCCCGTCACGCCCCCTGTGTGAACACCCAGGCATCGCCCGGCCGTTCGGGCCGGTCCCGGACCACCCGCAGGTGCGGGACGGCGTCGGAGTCCTCGTCCTCCTCGCCGACCTCGACGAGGAAGCGGCCCTGGGCGTGCAGCTCGTGGACGGAGGCCCGCATGCCGTCCGGCTCCCCGTCGCCCGGCGCGATGCCGAGAAGTCCCGCCAGATCGCCCCAGCGCGGCTCGTCCGCGTCCAGGTACCGGTCCAGGCGGACCGCGGCCTCGGGCACCGCGCCGCCGTAGACGCGGCCGAGGCGCTGGATGCGCTCCAGGAACTCGGCGGCCCGGCCGCTGATCCCCCGCGGGAGCGAGCCCGCGCCGCCCTGGACCGGGATGAACCAGGTGTCGTACGCGACCCCCGGCGGGTCCAGCTCCTTCAGGCTGTACGTCCGCTGCCCGTCTCCCGGTCGCCGCATGGGTCCCGTCCTTTGCTCTCCGCCTCGTGGGGGCACCCCATCACGGTGACGGCCCGCCACGCCCGGGCGGCAGGCACCGACCAGGGGGCGCGAAGGCGCACACCGCGGCGCGCGCGAGCCCTCAGGGCCCCGCCCCTCACCCCTTCCCGCCGGGCCCCTCCCCGTCGAGGACCCCCGTCACCACCGCGTGCAGATGCCGCCGGAAGCGGTCCGTCATCGCCAGGTCGCGCGGGCCGAGACGACGCCCCGCCGGGTCGATGACGCCCGCCTTGGCGAAGGAGTGGGTGGTCCAGACGATCGTGAAGACCAGCATCTCGACGTCGACCCCGGCGCCGAGGCCGGCGCGGTCGAGGACCGCGCGGACGGCGGCGGCGACCTCGGCGACGAGCGGTCCGGCGAACTCCGTCTCGATCTCTTCGAGGTCCGCGCCCTCCGAGAGCCAGCGCCGCATCCACAGCGCCGGGACCTCGGGGTGGCTCAGACAGAAGGAGAGATACGCGTCGACGAAGCCGAGCAGTGCGACCCGGGTCTCCGCCCCCGACGGGCCGCACGCGTGCAGCTCCTTCAACGCGGCGGTGACGACGTCCCGTTGGGCGAGATGGGCGCCGCGCATCACCTGGCGGTACAGCTCGGGCTTCGCGCCCACGTGGTACGCGACCGTCGCGATGTTGAGGCCGACGGCCTCGCCGATCGCGCGGGTGCTGGTGGCGTCGTAGCCGCGCTCGGCGAACAGTCGGGTGGCTGCCGCCAGGATGCGTTCGCGGCTGGGACCGTCGTCGGGCTGGGTGCTCATGCCCCCGAGGCTACACGGTGATCACACCCCGGCCACCCACCGTACCGGACCGATGTCAATCAGTTGCTGGAGGGAGAAAGGCCAGGTCAACGGGGATTGTCAGGCTCTCCATCATTCGATTGAATGAGCGTCCTCAGGGAAGGGAGGGCCCGGTATGGGACCTGGTAGGGGATCCGGTACGGCGGGAGCGGCGAGGGTGGCGGTGATCGGCGCCGGGGCGGCGGGACTCGCCACGGCCAAGGCACTGCTCGACGAGGGCGTGGACGTCACCGTGTTCGAACGCGGCGAGCGGCCCGGCGGCCTGTGGGCGCGCGACGACTCCGCCGGGACCTCGCCCGCGTACGACAGCCTGCACCTCAACACCAGCAAGGGCCGCACCGAGTTCGCCGACCTCCCGATGCCGGCCGGGTGGCCGGACTTCCCCTCGGCCGTGCTGATCGGCGCCTATCTCGCCGAGTACGCCGACACCTTCGGGGTCACCGGCCGCATCCGGTTCCGCACCGCCGTCACCGCCGTACGCCGTTCCGGCCCGGCCGCCCCCTGGCAGGTCGACTCGCACACCACCGGCGCTTCCGGCACCGGGACGGTCTCCGAGGAGTACGAGGCCGTCGTCGTCGCCAACGGGCACAACCGCGAGCCCAAGTGGCCGGCCCCCGCCTACCCCGGCACCTTCGACGGCACGCAGCTGCACGCCCACGCCTACCGGAGCCCGGAGGTGTTCGCCGGCCGCCGGGTCCTGGTGGTCGGCATGGGCAACTCCGCCATGGACATCGCCGTCGACGCCTCGTACGTCTCCGAGGGCCCCGTGCTGCTCTCCGCCCGGCACGGCACGCACATCGTCCCCAAGTACCTCTTCGGCCGCCCCGCCGACGCGACCGGCGGCGCTCTCGCCGTACTGCCCTGGCGCATCCGGCAGACCGTCGCGCAGACCGTCCTGCGCCTCGCGGTCGGCACGCCGCAGCGTTACGGGCTGCCGCGGCCGGCCGGCGGGCTCTTCCAGAACCACCCGACGATCAGCGACACCGTCCTGCACCGGCTCACCCACGGCGAGATCGCCGCCCGCCCCGGCATCGAGCGGCTCGACGGCGGCCGGGTGGTCTTCACCGACGGCACCGCCGAGGACGTCGACGTGATCGTCTGGGCGACCGGCTACCGGGTCACGATGCCCTTCCTCGACCCCGCCTGGACCGGCGGCGACCCCGAGGCCCTGCCGCTCTACTGGCGGGTCTTCCATCTCGACGACCCCACCCTCGCCTTCGTCGGCCTGATGCAGTCCACCGGCGCCGCGCTGCCGGTCGTGGAGGCGCAGGCGAAGCTCGTCGCCGCGTACCTCGGCGGCCGGTACGCGCTGCCGCGGCCGGACGAGCAGCGCGCCGCCGTCGCGCGCGCCTACGCCGCCGCCGTACGCCGCTGGGGCGACAGACGGCCCATGATGCGTGTCGACTTCGACCAGTACGTTGCCGCGCTGCCCCGCGAGATCCGGGCGGGTGTCCGGCGGGCCGCCCGCGGCGTCCCCACCCTGTCGCCGCTGTCACCTCGGTCCAATCCGTCCTCGAAAGCGCAGGCGTCCGCATGAGAAATCCCCGGCTCAGCCGACGCCACGACCCCCGAGGGCGGCGGGTCCTGATCACCGGCGCCTCCGGCACCATCGGCCGCGCCCTCGGCGAGCGGCTCACCCGGGCCGGGGCGCAGGTGGTCGGCCTCGACCTGCGCCCCGCCGGCGACATGCCGTTCCCCGTGCTCGCCTGCGACGTCACCGACCTCGGCGGCGTCACCTCCGCCGTCGCCGACGCCCTCACCCTCCTCGGCGGACTCGACCTCCTGGTGAACAACGCCGGAGTCGGCGGGCCCGCCCCGGCCGAGTACACACCCGGCGACGAGGTGCGCCGCCAGCTGGAGATCAATCTGCTCGGCACCTGGCGGGTGACGGCCGCCTGCGTCGACGCCCTCGTCGCCGCGCGCGGCCGCGTGGTGATGGTGGCCTCCCGGATGGCCGTCATGCAGCTCCCGCTCGCCGCCGCGTACGGCGCCTCCAAGCGCGCCATGGTCGCCTACGCCGACGCGCTGCGCCTGGAGCTCGCCGGCCATGTCGCCGTCAGCTGCGTGTATCCGTCGGCGGTACGGAGTCCGATCCACGACTCGACGCGGGCGGCCGGTCTCTCGCTGGAGGGCATGAGTGTGTACGAGCCCCTGGACGGCGTCGTCGACGCGATCGTGCGGGCCGCGCTCGCGACCCGGCCGCGGCGCGACGTGACCACGACCCGCAAGGGCGCGGTGGAGTTCTTCCTGGCCCGCCATCTGCCCGCGCTCACCGACCGGATCGTGGCGCGCGCACTCGCCGCGCGGGCCGCGGCCGGTGCCTTCGACGGGGCCGCCCTGGCCGCCGGTGTGGTCGAGCGCCGGCGGAGCCGGCCATGACGCCCCCGGAACAGCCTGGCGCGACGACTCCGCCCCCGCCCCCGGCCTCCGAGCCGGCCGGGCTCTCCGCGCAGGCCCCGGTGCCCGCCCCCGGCACCCAGCCCCGGGCCGGCCGTACGACGCTCGCGCTGTACGCCACCGGCTCGGTCGGCATGGGCGTCTGGGTCACCGTGCCCGGGCTGCTGCTGCTCTACTTCCTCACCGACGTCCTCGGCGTCCCCGCCGCCCTCGCCGGTCCGACCCTGCTCCTCCCCAAGGCCGTCGACATCGTCGTCCACCCGCTGCTCGGCTCGCGCTCGGACCGGGAGGCGCGGCGGTCCGGGCACCGGCGCCGGATGATGCGGACCGGGCTGCTGCTCGGCGTGGCCATGGCCGCGATGTTCAGCGTGCCGCCGGTGCTGTCGGGACCGCCGGCCGCGCTGTGGGTGGGCGGCTGGTTCGTGGTGGGCAATCTGCTCTTCGCCGGGTTCCAGGTGCCGTATCTGACGACACCCTCCGACCTGCGCGTCGGCTACCACGAGCGCACCCGGGTCTTCATGTTCCGGATGGTCCTGCTGACCGTCGGACTGCTCGGCGCGGGCGTCGCCGCGCCGGTCCTGTCGGCGGCCGGCGACCGGGGCGACTACACGCGGATGGCGCTGCTGCTGGCGCTCGTCATGAGCGTCTCGGCCGCTGTGGCGCTCGCCGGGGTGCGCCGACTCACCGACGCGTGCGGCTTCCGGCCGCCCGACGCGCGGGCCGGGCACTCGACGCTCGCCGACCTGCGGGTCGCCTGGCGGGACCGCGACTACCGCGCGCTCGTGCTCTCGTACCTCTTCACCGGCACGACCACCCATCTGTTCCTCGCCGCCCTGCCGTACGTCACCGAGTACGTCTTCGCCGATCCGCGTCTCACCGCGCTGCTCATGGGCCTGTTCCTCGGTCCCGCGCTGTTCGCGGGCCCGGTGTGGACGGCCTGGTCGCGGCGGATCGGCAAGCAGCTCGGACTGCTGCTCTCCCAGGGCGTGTTCGCGGCCGGCTCGCTGGCCCTGCTCGCGGGCGCGGCGCTCGGCGGGACGGCGGGGGTCGTCGTCACCGCCGGTGTGGTGATGGCGATGGGCATCGCGTTCTCGGGGCTTCAGCTCTTCGCGTTCTCGATGGTGCCGGACGCCGTCGCGGCGGCGGAGGCGGCGGGCTCGTCGAAGGCGGGGGCGTACACCGGGGTGTGGACGGCCACCGAGGCGACGGGCACCGCCGTCGGCCCGTACCTCTACTCCGCGGTCCTTGCCCTGGGCGGCTTCGCCTCCCGTACGGCGGGGGAGCCCGTCACCCAGTCCGGTACGGCGCTCAGCGCGCTGCTCGCCGGGTTCACCGTCGTACCGGCGCTGCTGATGGGCGTCGCCCTGTGGTTCCAGCGGCGCTGCACCCTGGACCGTGCCGCATGAGCCTGACGACGACGCCGGCGGGCGGATCGGCCGAGTGGGTGGCCGTGGCGGCCACTGATCACCGCCGACTGCCTGACGCGCACACCCCACCGACCACGTGCTCAGCGAAACTCACCGAGACCGATCTGGACATCTACGGGGCGAAGAGCCTCCCGGCCACCTGGGACGTGTGACGGCCGCCTCGATCCCCGCGCCCCGAGTCCCGTACCGCGGATGGCCGTTGAACTGCCGCTATGCTCCTGCTTCCTTGATCAGACCTTCCTTGATCACATCTTCCCCGGTCAACCGAAGCGGAGTCCTCCATGTCCATATCCCGGCCGTCCGCGGCAGCCCTGGCCCTCTCCACCGGCGTCCTCGGCATGCTGCTCGCGGGCTGTTCCTCGTCCGGTCCCGCGAAGACGTCCGCGCCGGACCCCTCGGCGCCGACTCCGAAACTGTCCGGGGAGAATCTGATCGCGAGGGTGGCGGACCGGATGTCCGCCTCACCGGATCAGGTCGTCTGCCCGCAGGAGCTCGTCGGCACGGTGGGCAGCACCACCACGTGCAGGCTCACGTCCGACGACGGCAGCAAGTGGGACGTGCTGGTGACCGTCTCCTCCGTGCAAGGCTCCGAGATCGCCTTCGGCATCGACGCCACCAGGCCGTGACGCCGCAGGAGCGCACGGGGCTTCGGAAGTGCCAGGGCCCCGTCGGGCCGACGCTCCCGTCCCCACCGCTCCGAAGGGCGACCCATTCTGCGCCACCCGGGCGAGCCCGCGCCCGATGATCCATGTCACTGCGCCGGGACCTTCAGACCGTCGTCCGGGAGCCCTTAGCGTGACCCGGACGAGTCGGCCGCTTGCCGAGTGCGATGTGTCGCCGAGTGCGACGCGGGGACGCCCCGGGTGAAGGGATCAGAGATGTTCCGCAAGGTGTTGGTCGCCAACCGCGGGGAGATCGCGATTCGCGCGTTCCGCGCCGGCTACGAGCTGGGAGCGCGCACCGTGGCCGTGTTCCCGCACGAGGACCGCAATTCGCTGCACCGCCTGAAGGCCGACGAGGCGTACGAGATCGGGGAGCCCGGGCACCCCGTGCGGGCCTACCTCTCCGTGGAGGAGATCATCCGGGCGGCCCTGCAGGCCGGCGCCGACGCCGTCTACCCGGGGTACGGATTCCTGTCCGAGAACCCTGAACTGGCCCGGGCCTGCGAGGACGCGGGCATCACGTTCGTCGGCCCGTCCGTGCAGACCCTGGAGCTCACCGGCAACAAGGCGCGCGCCGTGGCCGCCGCCCGCGCGGCCGGCGTGCCCGTGCTCGGCTCCTCGGCGCCCTCCACCGACGTCGACGAACTCGTCGCCGCCGCCGAGGAGATCGGCTTCCCGGTGTTCGTCAAGGCCGTCGCGGGCGGCGGCGGCCGCGGCATGCGCAGGGTCGAGGACCCGTCGGCGCTGCGCGAGTCCATCGAGGCGGCGGCCCGCGAGGCCGAGTCCGCCTTCGGCGACGCCACCGTCTTCCTGGAGAAGGCCGTCGTCGACCCCCGCCACATCGAGGTGCAGATCCTCGCCGACGGCCGGGGCGACGTCATTCACCTCTACGAGCGCGACTGCTCCGTGCAGCGCCGCCACCAGAAGGTCATCGAGCTCGCGCCCGCCCCCAACCTCGACCCGGCCGTACGGCAGCGCATCTGCGACGACGCCGTGAAGTTCGCCCGCCAGATCGGTTACCGCAACGCCGGCACCGTGGAGTTCCTCCTCGACCCCGACGGCAACCACGTGTTCATCGAGATGAACCCCCGCATCCAGGTCGAGCACACGGTGACCGAGGAGGTCACCGACATCGACCTCGTCCAGTCCCAGCTGCGCATCGCCGCCGGCGAGACCCTCGCCGACCTCGGCCTGTCCCAGGACTCCGTCGTCCTGCGCGGCGCCGCGCTGCAGTGCCGGATCACCACCGAGGACCCGGCCAACGGCTTCCGCCCCGACACCGGCATGATCAGCGCCTACCGCTCGCCCGGCGGCTCCGGCATCCGGCTCGACGGCGGCACCACCCACGCCGGCACCGAGGTCAGCGCCCACTTCGACTCCATGCTGGTCAAGCTGACCTGCCGGGGCCGGGACTTCCGCGCCGCCGTCGGCCGCGCCCGCCGCGCGGTCGCCGAGTTCCGCATCCGGGGCGTGTCCACCAACATCCCCTTCCTCCAGGCCGTCCTCGACGACCCGGACTTCCAGGGCGGCGCGGTCACCACCTCCTTCATCGAGCAGCGCCCCCACCTGCTCACCGCCCGCCACTCCGCCGACCGCGGCACCAAGCTGCTCACGTACCTCGCCGACGTCACCGTCAACAAGCCGCACGGTCCGCGGCCCGAACTCGTCGCGCCGACCACCAAGCTGCCCCGGCGGCCCGGCGGCGCGCCGCCGGCCGGCTCCCGGCAGAAGCTCCAGGCCCTCGGCCCCGAGGGCTTCGCCCGCAGCCTGCGCGAGTCGCCGACCCTCGGCGTCACCGACACCACCTTCCGCGACGCCCACCAGTCGCTCCTCGCCACCCGCGTGCGCACCAAGGACCTGCTCGCCGTCGCCCCGACGGTCGCGCACACCCTGCCGCAGCTCCTCTCCCTCGAATGCTGGGGCGGCGCCACCTACGACGTCGCGCTGCGCTTCCTCGCCGAGGACCCCTGGGAGCGCCTCGCCGCACTGCGCGAAGCCGTACCGAACATCTGTCTCCAGATGCTGCTCCGCGGCCGCAACACCGTCGGCTACACCCCGTACCCGACCGAGGTGACCGACGCCTTCGTGCAGGAGGCCGCCGCCACCGGCATCGACATCTTCCGGATCTTCGACGCCCTCAACGACGTCGACCAGATGCGGCCCGCCATCGACGCCGTACGGGAGACCGGGACGGCCGTCGCCGAGGTCGCGCTCTGCTACACCTCCGACCTCTCCGACCCCCGCGAGAAGCTCTACACCCTCGACTACTACCTGCGGCTCGCCGAGAAGATCGTCGCCGCGGGCGCCCATGTCCTCGCGGTCAAGGACATGGCCGGTCTCCTGCGCGCCCCCGCCGCGGCCACGCTGGTCTCCGCGCTGCGCCGCGAGTTCGACCTGCCGGTGCACCTGCACACCCACGACACCGCGGGCGGCCAGCTCGCCACCTACCTCGCGGCGGTCCAGGCCGGCGCGGACGCCGTCGACGGGGCCGTGGCCTCCATGGCCGGCACCACCTCGCAGCCCTCGCTCTCGGCCATCGTGGGCGCCACCGACCACTCCGACCGGCCCACCGGCCTCGACCTGCAGGCGGTCGGCGACCTGGAGCCGTACTGGGAGAGCGTCCGCAGGATCTACGCCCCCTTCGAGGCCGGTCTCGACTCGCCCACCGGGCGCGTCTACCACCACGAGATCCCCGGCGGCCAGCTCTCCAACCTGCGCACCCAGGCCGTCGCCCTCGGCCTCGGCGACCGCTTCGAGGACGTCGAGACCACCTACGCCGCCGCCGACCGCATGCTCGGCCGGCTCGTCAAGGTCACCCCGTCCTCCAAGGTCGTCGGCGACCTCGCCCTCCACCTCGTCGGTGCCGGCGTGGCCCCCGAGGACTTCGAGGCGACCCCCGACCGGTACGACATCCCCGACTCCGTCGTCGGCTTCCTGCACGGCGAACTCGGCACCCCGCCCGGCGGCTGGCCCGAGCCCTTCCGCACCAAGGCCCTGCGCGGCCGCGCGGGCCCCAAGCCGCCCCAGGACCTGACCCCGGACGACCGCGACGGCCTCGCCGAGGACCGCCGCGGCACGCTCAACCGCCTGCTCTTCCCCGGCCCGACGAAGGCCTACGAGGCGCACCGCCAGGCGTACGGCGACACCAGTGTCCTCGACAGCAAGGACTTCTTCTACGGGCTGCGCCCGGGCAAGGAGTACGCCGTCGACTTCGGCCCCGGCGTGCGCCTGCTCATCGAACTGGAGGCCATCGGCGAGGCCGACGAACGCGGCATGCGCACGGTCCTCTCCACACTGAACGGACAGCTCCGCCCGGTCCAGGTCCGCGACGAGGCGGCCGCCGCCGACCTCCCGGTCACCGAGAAGGCCGACCGCTCGAACCCGGGCCATGTGGCGGCCCCGTTCGCGGGCGTGGTCACGCTCGCCGTCGCCGAGGACGACGAGGTCGAGGCCGGTGCGACGGTGGCCACCATCGAGGCGATGAAGATGGAGGCCTCGATCACGGCCCCGCGGAGCGGCCGGGTCTCACGGCTCGCCATCACCCGCATCCAGCAGGTGGAGGGCGGCGACCTCCTGGTGGAACTCGCCTGACCCGGCGGGCGGCCGGGGCCGCGGTTCACGGCTCTCGGTTCCCCGCAGGCGGGACTTTCGACACACGCCCTGGCGGCCGCAGTGCGTGTCCGGCCATGGAGGGGGAGAGGACGGGCCGGGCACGAGGCGGCGCGCCGTACGAGCGGTCGTCGGTGGCGTGGCCGCCTCAGTCGGCCGCGCGCAGCGACAGCACGTATGCCGCCGTCAGGGCGACGCCCGGGTCCGCGTCCTCGGCCAGCTCCGCGAGGGCGCGGGAGGCAGTGTCGCCGGGGACGCCCGCGAGGGCCTGGGTCAGCCGGCGGCGCGCGGCGGGTTCGCGGCCGCTGCCCGCGAGCCGGCCGACCAGGCCGGTCCCGATCCGGTCCGCCACGGCCGGGTCGGCGGCGAGCGCGCTCAGCGCGTCGGCGGCGTCGCCGTCGTTGCGCCCCACGACGACCATCTCGACGAGCGTCGGGATCGCGTCCGCCACGCCGCGCGCCCCGAGCGCCAGGGCCGCGTAGCGGCGGACCACGACGTCGTGGTGGGCGAGCGCCTCCGTCAGGAGGGCGGTCGCCGCGCCGTCGGGGAGCTCGGCGAGGGAGCGGACGGCCCGCTTCCGTACGGCGGCGGTGGGGGAGTCGAGGCCCTTGGCGAGCAGGGGCAGCCCCTCCTCGGCCGCCGAGGACGACTGGGCCAGGGCCCAGCGGAGCGCCCCGGCCACATTCGGGTCCGACTCGCTCAGGACGGCCTCGACCAGCGCCTCCACCGGCAGGGGAACGTCCTCGGCCGCCGACAGGGCCGCGCGCTGCCGCGCCCCCGGGCTCTTCGAGCCCAGGGCCTGGAGCAGCGCGACGACCTGGAGGACGTCCTCCCAGCAGGCGGGTTCCGCGGCATCGATCCGGCGCAGCCGCGTGAGCAGTTCCGTCTCCGCCGCGATACGGTCCCGGGTCCCGCGGATGAGGTCCTCGACGAGCCCGGCGGGCGCGAACGCGGGGTCGTCCAGGGCGCGCCCGACGTCGCGCAGCGAGAGGCCCAGGGACCGCAGGCTCTCGATGTGGAAGACACGCCGGATGTTCTCGTCCGAGTACTCCCGGTAGCCCGTGCCGGTCCTGCCCGTCGGCCGCACCAGACCGAGCGCCTCGTAATGCCGGAGCATGCGGGCGCTCACCCCCGACCGCCGCGCGACCTCACTGATCCGCACCGCCCACCACTCCTTCTGCTCTGCCGTTCACAGGGTTTAGGGCCTGTCCGGCGCCCCGCCGAGGGCCACGATCCGCTTCGCCTCCTCGATCGCGAACCCGAAGTCCGCGTCCGGGTCCCGCCACAGACGCTCCGTCGCCAGCGCGTGTGCCCGCACCCGGGGCTCGTGGTGGGTCGCCGCGGTGCCGAGCACCGGCAGCATCACCTCCCCGAGCGCGATCAGCGCCCGGCTCAGGCTCCGTTGCGTCTCGGGCCCGCCACGCCCCAGCTGCGTCGCCAACCCTACGGCCAGCGCGTGCTCGGCACCTTCGGGCACGAGCACGACCGCCGCCCGCCAGGCGCTCCGGGCCACCTCGTCGTCGGCGTCGGCGAGCAGCGTCGGAGTGATCACCGGCCAGGCCCGCCGGTCCCCGACCTTGGACAGCGTGTGCAGGGCCTGGCTCCGCGCCCGCGCCCGCGCCGAGCGGACCTCCTCGACGAGCAGGGGGACCGTCAGCGGCGCCGGGTGCCGGGTCAGCGCCCACGTCAGCATCTCCCGTACGGAGAAGTCCGGTTCGACCGCACACCGCCCGACGAGCGGGCCGACGAACCCCGGATCCGGGTCCGTGCCGATCGCCAGGGCCGCCCGCAGCCGTACGGACGCGCTGTCGTGCTCCAGGCCCCGCAGCGCCCGAACGGTCTTCGTGTCCTCTGTCGACAGGGTCATGAGGTCACCTCCTGGGCGGCAGCGAAGACCTTGTCACCGTGTCAAGGTCAAGCGCAGCCGGGACCCGTCGCCGGGAACCGCCGGGGGCCCGGGCGGACTCTGGATGTTGTAGACCCCTCGACGAAGGAAGACCCGCGCATGATCACGCTGACCAAGGAAGACGGCCCGGCGGACCTGGACGGAGTGACCCACCTGTCCATCGGCGTGTCCTGGGACCCCACCGCCGGAAGCTCCGGCGGCGTGCTGGGCAAGCTGCGCCGCAAGACCGGCACCGACCTCGACCTGATCGCCGTCGCCATGCAGGGCAGCGACCCGGTGCGGCTCGCCGGGCTCGACTCGCTCGACCCCATGGGCAACCGCTCGCTGGTCCACAGCGGCGACAACCAGACCGGGCACGGCGACGGCGACGACGAGACCGTGACCGTCGAGTTCGCGCGGATCCCGGCCAACATCACGTCGATCGTGTTCGTCGCCGCCGCGTACAAGAAGGGCAGCTCCTTCCAGAAGGCGCGCAACATCAGCTTCAAGGTCTACGACGCGACCGGCGGCAGCTCGCAGCAGGTCGCCGACATCTGGCCGAGCCTGCTGACCCAGGACAACGGCTGCGCCGTGGCCAAGGCCATGCGCGTCGGCGGCGCCTGGAAGCTCGAAGTGATCAACACGACGGGGAAGATCAAGCAGGGCGACGAGCACGCCCTGATGCGGTTCGCGGTCAGCAAGTGACGGGCACGCGGGAGCGGGCACGGGGGCTGTGGTGAGCGAACTGCTCTACGGCGAGCGGTCGTGGAATCCGCTGGCGCGCACGGTCGAGCTGACCGGGGACGGACTGCGCAGGGGCGGCCGGACCACACCGCTCGGCGAGCTGAACCTGGGGGCCATGGCCGAGGCGTACCAACGCGGGTACTGGCTGGGCGGCGGAGGGTCCGAACGCCCCCTCGACCGGCTGCCCGAGGGCCCCGGCGTGGTGCCGGTGACCCGGATCACCGGCACCAGCAAGCCGGTGAAGGTGCGTCAGACGGCCGAGTTCGCCCGCCGCCTGGGCGATCTGGCGGTGCGGCTGAGCGGCGGACCGGAAGGCGTCGGCGCGCTCGCGCAGCACGCCTGGAGCGAGGGCGTGCCGCTGTGGATCGCCCGGCGGTACGCGCCGGGGCCGGCCGGGCCCGTCACGGTCGCCGTGGACCGGCGCCTGGTGCGGGTGGACGTGTGGGGGCCGCAGGCTCCCGTCGTACGGATCCGGGCGCCGTACGGCATCCTGAGCGAGGCCGCCGATCCGGCGAAGGGTCTGCGCGTGACCGTCGGTGACGCCACGGCCCGCCTCACGCTCACCAAGAAGCTGCGCAAGTCCAAGAGTTCGGTGGCGCTGCAGTGGTCCGGACGGCAGTGGGTGCTGCGGCGCGCCGACGCGACGAGCTCCTGGCTGCTGCGCGACGAACAGCGGGTCGCGCTCCTGACGCGCCCGCCGCGCCGCCCGGCGGCCGACCCGGACTCCGTCCTGCTGCCGCTCGCCCCGGTGCGCCACGAGGGCCAGGATCCGCTGGACGCGGTGATGGCCCAGGTGTTCGCCGTCTCCTTCGGCCTCGGCGACACCACCGGTCTGGCCCGCTTCCGCATGGAGCGGCGCCAGACGAACGGCGGCGAGCCCCTCGCCACCGACGCCGACTGGGACCGCTCCTGGTTCAGCAACCTGGGCACCGGCGGCGACGACAACGAGTCCGGCGGAGGCGACGGCTGGGGCTCGGACGGCGGTGACGGAGGCGACGGCGGAGGCGGTGGGGGAGACGGCGGAGGCGGTGACGGCGGCGGGGGCGGCGACTAGGGCGTGTGTCGAAACACGCCCTAGGCCTGTCCGGCGGACGGGCCCTAGGCCAGCGTGAGGAAGAGCTTCTCCAGCTCGTCCTGGCTCATCGGCGGGGCGTCGGAGTCGGGGCTGAGGCACTGACGCATGCCGCTGGCCACGATCTTGAAGCCGGCCCGGTCCAGGGCGCGGGAGACGGCGGCGAGCTGGGTGACGACGTCCTTGCAGTCGCGCCCCGACTCGATCATCGTGATCACGGCGGCCAGCTGGCCCTGGGCCCGGCGGAGCCGGTTCAGGACGGGCTGCACCGATTCTTCGTCGACCTGCATGGATGTTCCTCCTTCGCTTCCCCCGCCTCTTCCCCGCTTTCGAGAATACCCCAAGGGGTATATTTCCCGGCTCTACGGCGCGCTGCGCGCGCCTCTCGTGCGTCGCAGCAGCCGGACACCGACGGCGAGGGCCGCCGCGGTCGCGAGCCCCGCCCAGGTCGCCGGGTGGCTCCACACCGCGGTGTCCAGCTGCTGGGCCAGGACGAAGACGCCCATGACGACCACGAACCAGCCGAAGGCCTTGCGCAGGGTGTCCTGAGGGATGCGTCCGGCGAAGCGGCTGCCGACGAGGCTGCCGACGACGGCCGCGGCGGTGACCATCAGGGCCAGCTTCCAGTCGATCGACACGCCGGAGAGATGGCCGGCGAGCCCGGAGAAGGACTTCATCGCGATGACGAGCAGCGAGGTGCCGACGGCGACGCTCATCGGGAGTCCGCCGAGCAGGGCGAGCGCGGGCACGACGAGGAAGCCGCCGCCGGAGCCGACCAGGCCGGTGACCGCGCCGACGACGAGGCCCTCGACGAGCACATGCTTGAGGGGCAGTTCGGTGTGGGCCGGCTTGGCCTGCTTCTGCTTGCGGGACTTGCGGAGCATGGCGGCGGCGGTGGCGAGCATCATCAGCGCGAAGGCGACGAGCAGGACGGTGCCGGGGATGTACTCGGCGAGGCGTCCGCCGCCGTAGGCGCCGACCATGCTGACCGCACCGAAGATCAGACCGGTGCGCCAGCGCACCCGGCCCGCCCGGGCGTGCGGGACCAGTCCGACCAGACTCGTGACGCCGACGACGAACAGCGAGGTGGCGATGGCCTCCTTGGTGTCCTGGCCGGCCAGGTAGACCAGGATCGGCACGGTCAGGATGGAGCCGCCGCCGCCCAGGATGCCCAGGCTGACGCCGATGAGGACGGAGGCCGCGAGGACGAGGGTGATCACGGCCGCTCCCGCAGGGAGGCGATGACGGTACGGATGTCGGTGCGCGGGCCGCGGTTGTAGGGCAGCTTGGAGAGCAGCACGCCCATCATGCAGGAGTTGCTGAGCGCCGCGTACGTCAGGCCGGCGCCGATCGCCGTACCGATCAGATGCACCCCGGGCACCAGGACGCCGACGAGGCCGGTGACCAGGACGACCGAGCCGGCGACCAGGCGCACCTGGCGCTCCATGTCCCAGCGGGCCTCGCCGCGGTTGACGGGCGCGCCGGCGACCTCCCACGCCATCATGCCGCCGTCCAGGACGCGCAGGTTGGGCAGACCGGCCTCCGCGAGGGCCTGCTCGGCCTGGGCGGCGCGGGCTCCGGAGCGGCAGACGAGGACGACGTCCTCGTCGAGGTGGGTCAGGAGCTCGGCGCGGTGCTCGCGCAGGGTGTGCAGGGGCACGTTGTACGCGCCGGGGATGTGGGCCGTGCGGAACTCGGCCGGGGTGCGGACGTCCAGGAGGCGCGGTCCGCGTCCGTCCTCGATCAGCTGCTGGAGGGTGGCGGGGGTGAGGCCGGCGGCGCGGGAGGCGTCGGTCGTCATGAGAACTCCGTCGTGGTGAGGTGATCCCGCACGGGATATACGGGGTGGGGTATGTGCGGGAGCAGGAAATACCCGTGGGGGTATATGTAAGGGCAGGAAAATACCGGGTGGGGTATATGCGTGGCAGAAGAGTGCCGGCGCCCCGGGCGGGGCCCGTCAGGGCAGGGGAGACCCCGTCGCGGGTGCGCCGGCTGCTGTGGCCGGTCGGATCGCGGGCCGGCCCCGGTGTGGCCGGCCCGCCGGATCAGACCGTGGTGGGGGTGTTCGTCAGGGCCCAGGCGGCGTAGCCGCCGAGGATGTCGGAGACGTCGGTGAAGCCGTGGTGGCGCAGCAGGCTCGCGGCGATCGAGGAGCGGTGGCCGCCCGCGCAGTGCAGGACGAGCGGCTTGTCGCGCGGGATCTCGTCCAGGCGCCGGGGCAGCTCGCCGAGCGCGATGTGCAGGGCGCCTTCGATGAAGCCGTTCTCGCCGCGCTCGCCGCAGTTGCGCACGTCGATGACGACCGGCGCGTCGTCGCCCTCCAGGGCGGCGCGGACCTGCGCGGCCGTCAGGCGGCTGGCCGGGGTGACCTCGTCGGCGAGCGCCGTCAGGGAGTCGGCGGGGGAGCGCAGATAGCCGGCCACCCGGTCGAAGCCGATGCGGGCCAGACGCGTGACGATCTCCTCCTCGCGGTTCTCGGGCGCGACGACCAGCAGGTCGGCGTCGGTGGACAGGACGGTGCCCGCCTGCTCCGCGAACCGGCCGTCGGCCGGGACGTTCACCGCGCCGCGCAGGTGCCCGGCGGCGAACTCCTGCGGGTCGCGGGCGTCGACGACCACGGCGCCGGCGGCGCGCAGGGCGCTGAAGTCCTCGACGTTCAGGGGCCGGGGGGCGGCGGTCGCGTCGAACAGCGCGCGGTCCTTGCGGTTGAGGATCGCGTCGTAGACGAAGTAGCCGGGCGCCGACGGCTGGCCGGCGGTCACGATGGCCACGAACTCGTCCTGCGACATCGGCGCGCACGCGTAGTTTGTGGTCCGCTGCTGCCCGATGGTGGACTGCTTCTCGGTCGACAGGTTCTTGCCGCAGGCGGACCCTGCGCCGTGGGCCGGGAAGACCCGCACCTCGTCCGGCAGCGCCATCAGCTTGTTCTGCACGCTGTCGTGGAGCATGGCGCCGAGCTCCTCGGCGGTCACGCCGATGGAGGCGAGCAGGTCGGGGCGGCCGACGTCGCCGATGAAGAGGGCGTCGCCGGTCAGCACGCCGTACGGCACGGTGTCCTCGCCGTGCTCGTAGACGAGGACGCTGATCGACTCCGGGGTGTGCCCGGGCGTCTCCATGATCTCCAGGGTGACGTCGCCGAGGCTGATGGTCTCGCCGTCGGCGAGCTTGCGGATGGGGTACTCGGTCTCGGCGCGCCGGCCGTAGCCGATCCAGGCGCCGGTCTCCTCGGCCATCTCCAGGTGGCCGGCGATGAAGTCGGCGTGGAAGTGGGTGTTGATCACGCCGACGACGGTGAAGCCGTGGGCCTCGGCGTCGGCGACGTACTCGGAGACGTCGCGGCGCGGGTCGACGACCACGGCCTGACCGGTCGTCTCGTCCGCGATCATGTACGAGGCGTGGGAGAGACAGTCGAGGTAGTACTGGCTGAAGAACACGGCGATCCCTTCAGGGCACAAGGCTGCTGAGCAGGCCTGCTGAACACCGGGCGGCGGTGCGCCCGGAAGAATGGGGGAGGGGGTGGCGGTGGGCCGGTGCGGCCCGGGTGACGAGACGGCGGGCCGGTGGGCCCCGGGTGGTCAGGCGGTGGCGGTGCCGCACACGAGCGGCCGGCCCGCGCGCGCCCAGCCCTTGGTCCCGCCCGCGACGGAGACGGCGTCCACACCGCGGGCCGCGAGCTGGTCGGCGGCCCACAGGCTCCGGTTGCCGCTCGCGCAGATCACGTACACCGTCCGGTCGGCGGGCAGCTCCGCGAGCGCGGCCCCGAGCGCCGACAGCGGCGCGGGCCGGGCGCCCGGCACATGGCCGGCCACGTACTCGTCGGGCTCGCGCACGTCGATGACGAAAGCACCGGCGGCGAGTTCGGTGGCGAAGACGTTCAGATCCACTTCACGCATCGAGTCGTCCTTCTCTCGCTGATACCCCCTGGGGTATTGATGTACTCGACCGTAAAGGGCCCCCGTGCGTGCTGTCAAATACCCCCCTGGGTATCAATCCCGTGTGGCTCCCGATACGCCGAAGCCGGGCGACGCGAGGACGTCGCCCGGCTTCGGTTCGGTGCTGAGCAGGGCGTTCGTGCCCGGTCGCCCGCCCCGCGCGCTCACTCGTGCGGCACGAGCACGACCGGTACGGGGCTGTGGTGGAGGACCGCGTGGGCCACGCTGCCGATGTGGGTGGCGAGCGTCGAGCGGCGGATACGGCGGCCGATGACCACGAGGGAGGCGTCCTCGGCGGCGTGCACGAGTTCGAGGCCGGCCGAGCCGAGCACCACCCGGTCGGTGACGGGCACGTCCGGGTACTTCGCGCGCCACGGAACGAGCAGATCGTCCAGGGAGCGCTTGATCTCCGGGGTCACCGTGAGCCGCACGTCCGGCACCATGGCGGGCCCGAGACCGGCGAACGGCGGCAGCTGCTGCACGTACATCACCTGCAGCGGGCTGCCGCGCCGCGAGGCCTCGTCGAAGGCGAACCCCAGGAGCCCGTCCGCCGGTTGACGCACGTCGACGCCGACCACCACGGGACCGACCGGCGAGGGCGTGCCGGTCGCGCGGACCAGGACGACCGGTCGCTCGACGAGGCCCGCGACCGACATGCCGACCGAGCCCACGAGATAGCCGGCCACGGCGCCCATCGCGCGGGAGCCGAGGACGAGCAGGTCGGCGTCGTCGGCGGCGGTGACCAGACTGGGCACGGGTCCGGCGGACAGCAGGGCGGTCGTGACCGGCAGGCCCGGCCGGCGCTCACGCAGGGCGGCCGCCGTACGGGTGAGCAGGTCCTCGGCCCAGGACTCGACGGGCTCGCGCGCCACGAGCGGCAGCAGCGCCTCCGGCGACGGCACGAGCACATGCACCAGACGCACGCGCGCACCGCGCAGCACCGCCTCGTCCGCCGCCCATTCGGCGGCGGCGTTCGCCTGCTCCGTACCGTCCAGGCCGACCACGATGCTCGGCGTCATGACCGGTCACCTCCATCCGTCGCACGCGGTGGTTCCGCTGCTCGGTCGGTTCCGCTGCTGGGTTGCACTGCTTCCATCGTGGGCCGCTCAGCGCCTCCAGCGCAGTGCCGAACGGTCCACACCGGGACAGGGGGCCTGCCGGTCCTGGGTCCGACCGGCCCTGGCGGGCGCGGCCGCCCCATGCGAGCGTGGCAGGTGAGCACCTCACGAGCACGAACACGAACCCGCACCCGAGTACGAACACGAACCCGGACCCGAGCACGGACAGGAAGGCGGTGGGCGCGATGGGATCGCCCCAGGTGACAGCACCTCTCGTGGTGGGAGTCGACGGTTCCGACGCCAGTCTCACGGCGCTCGACTGGGCCGTCGACGAAGCCGTGCGCCAAGGGCTTCCCCTCCGCGTCGTGCACGCCTCCCTCTGGGAGCGGTACGAGGGCGTCGTCCCGGGCCTGTCCACCGACCGCCCCTCGGCCCAGGTGCTCGCCGAGAACATCGTCGCCACCGCGGTCGAACGGGCCGGGCGCCGCGCGCCCGACCTCAAGATCACCACCGATGTCCTCGCCGAGGACGCGGCGAGCGCCCTGCTCAGAGAGGGCCGGGAGGCCGCGTTCCTGGCCGTCGGCTCCCACGGCCGGAACGCCTTCGCCGACCTGCTGCTCGGCTCCGTGGCCCTCGTCGTGGCCGCGCGGGCGCACGGCCCGGTCGTCGTCGTACGAGGTGACCGGCACGCCCTGGAAGGACGCCACGGGCGCGTGCTGCTCGGTGTCGGCGAGCACGACGTGGACTCGCCGGCCGTGCGGTTCGCCTTCCACGAGGCGGCCGTACGGGACGCCGAGCTGGATGTCGTACGGACCTGGCGGCGCCCCGCCCACGGCCTGCCCGGCAGCCACCCGCTGCTCAGCGGCACGGGCGGCGCTCCCGCCGAGCACGAGGCGTCCGACCTGCTCGACAAGGCCCTCGAAGCGGCCGTCCGCGAGTTCCCGGACGTCCGGCTGCGCAGAACCACGGCCGAGGGCCACGCCCACCGCGTCCTCACCGACCGGTCCGCGGCGGCCGACCTCCTCGTCGTCGGCGCCCGCCGCCGCGACGGCCTCGTCGGCCTGGAACTCGGCCGGGTCGCCCACCGCGCCCTGCACCACGCCGCCTGCCCCGTCGCCGTCGTACCGCAGCGCCGTCCCCACGCGCCGGAGCCGGAAGGAGAGCTGTGATGAACCCGGCCGCCGCCCCGCACCCCCCGCACGGCCACCCGCCGCACGGCCACTCCCCGCACGGCCACTCCGCCCACGGCATGAGCGACCTCGGCCGCCGCGTGGCCTCGCGGCGCGCCCGGCTCGGCCTGTCCCTGGACGAGGTGGCCGAACGCGCCGGCTCCACGCCCGGCTACATCGCCTATGTGGAGGAGCGGCTGCCCACCCCGGGCATCGAATTCCTGGTCCGCCTCGCGGACGCCCTGGAGACCACCGTCCAGGACCTCACCGGATACACGGTGGACGTCGCGCCCGGGGGCGCGCTCGCCGGCCGGGACGCCCACCTGGAGAGGATCGGGACGGAGGAGTGCTGGGAGCTGCTCGACGGCCCCGGCGTCGGCCGGATCGCCCTGACCGGGGCGGACGGGCTGCTCGTCCTCCCCATGAACTACCGCGTGGCCGAGGGACGGATCGTGTTCCGCACCGCCCCGGACTCCTCCCTGGCCCGGGCCGCGGCCGCCGGCACGGAGATCGCCTTCGAACAGGACCGCCTGGACGAGGCGTTCAGCCAGGGCTGGAGCGTGCTCGTCGTCGGCGCGGCCCGCACGGTGACCGACGAGGAGGCCGTCGCGCACCTGAAGGACGCCGCGGACGTCGCCCCGTGGGCCGGCGAGGGCCGGGACACCCTGGTCACGCTCGTGCCGCGCCGGGTGACCGGGCGGCGCATCACGGTCCCCGGCGCGCCGGGGACGCCGGGGGTCGGCTGACCGGCGCGCGCAGGGCGTACGCGCGCCGCCGGACGGGCAGTGTCCGGCGGCGTCCGTACGCCCTGCGCGCCCGGCCCGGCCTCACCCGTCCGGAACCCGCCCGGACTCACCCGAGCGGCACCACCGCCACCGGCGCCGGGCTGTGGTGGATGACCGCGTGGGCGACATGGCCGAGGTGCGGGCCGACCGGGACCGGGCGGGCGCGGCGGCCCACGACCACCAGGCCGGCATCCCGGGACGCCACCACCAGCTGGTAAGCGGCGGATCCCACGACCGCTCTGGCGGTGACCGGCACCTCCGGGAACCGCTTCTGCCACGGGGCGATCAGATCGTCGAGGCCGCCCTCCAGGCGTTCGCCCAGCTGCTCGCCGACACCGGGGTCCACGATCGACGCGTAGCCGTACGAGGCCGGCAGCGTCCAGGTGTGCAGGAAGCGCAGTGGCGCGTTCCTGCGGGCGGCCTCGGCGAAGGCGAAGCCGAGCAGCGGCTCGCACGGGTGGTAGATGTCGACCCCCACGACGATCCGGCCGAACGCGGGCGTGGGCGCCTCTTCCGGTGCGTCCTCCAGCGCGTCCTCCGGCCGCTCCGCGCGCACCAGGACGACCGGCTGCCGGGCCGCCGCGACGACCGCAAGGGACACCGAGCCGACGACGAAACCGCGCACCCCGCCGAGACCGCGCGAACCGAGCACGGTCAGGTCGGACCCGTTCGCCAGGGCGGTCAGGACCTCCGCCGCCCGGCCCCGCGCCCGTTCGGTCCGCACGTCGAGACCCGGGTGGTCCTTCGTCGCCCGCTCCGCCGTTTCGTCGAGGAGGGTCGCCGCCCGCTCGGCGGCGGCGCTCTTGTACGAGGCGGGGACCTCCGGAACGCTCGGCCACTCGTCCACGGTCACCAGCCGCAGCGGCTCCTCGCGCAGGACCGCTTCCCCCGCCGCCCAGCGCGCGGCGGCCAGGCTCTCCCCGGAACCGTCGAGCCCGACGGTGACCTGCGCAGTCATGGTGTACCTCCTCGGCTTCCCGCCCCGGCGGCCCCGGCGGCCGGTCCGGCCACCTTCTCAGGCTCCCGCCCCCGTGCCCCGGGCAGCAGGGCCGGGCAGGTCCCCGCCGGGACCGAACGGCCCATCCCCGGTGCCCCCGGCGCCCGCGCCGCGGTGCCGTCCCGGCGGAGGGCCGAACGGCCCCGTCCGTCACGGCCCACTCGGCCCCCACGGCGGCCCTCCTGGGCACTCGCCGACCGCCCGCCGCGGCGGGAGAGTGGAATCGGAGCCGGAACCGGCTCCGAGACCGGTCCGCAAGACCCGGACACCGGTCCGCAGGACCCCGGATCAGGAGAGCACGATGACCGGACGCAAGATCGAGCGCAGGCACGGCTTCTTCCCCGACCTCGACGACTGGTTCAACCGCGAGTTCCCCGGGCTGCCCGGCTGGCGCCCGGCAGGCGCCGCCCACTCCATCCCCATGGAGGTCACCAGCGGTGAGGGCGCGTACGTGCTGCGGGCCCAGCTTCCCGGAATGGACCCGGACGACATCTCCGTGACCGTCGACGACAACCTCCTGACCGTGCGCGCCGAGCACACCGAGAGCCAGGAGGACAAGGAGCACTCGGAGTTCCGCTACGGATCCTTCCGGCGCACCGTCCGCCTCCCGGCCACGGTCCCGGCCGAGGGCATCGAGGCCTCGTACAAGGACGGCATCCTCACCGTCCGGGTGCCCGTGCCCGAGGAACAGGGCAGCACCACCCGCACCATCCCGGTGAAGCGGGGCGGGGACACGGACACCGAGGGAGCGACGTCATGAACGCGAAGCGCGTCCTGGTCGCCTACGGCAGCAAGCACGGAGCGACCGCGGGCATCGCCGACGAGATCGGCAAGACCCTCCGCGCCGACGGCCTCGACGCGGTCGTCCTGCCGGCCGACACCGTCGTGGACGTCAGCAGCTACGACGGCGTCGTCGTCGGCGGCGCCCTCTACGCCGGGCGCTGGAACGGCAAGGCCAGCCGGTGCGTCCGGCGCAACGCCGAACAGCTCCGGCACCGCCCGGTCTGGCTGTTCAGCAGCGGCCCGGTCGACAGCTCGGCCGAGCAGGGCGCCATCCCGCCCGTCCCCGGCGTCGCCCGCCGTATGAAGAAGCTCGGCGCCCGCGAGCACATGACCTTCGGCGGGGCCGTGACCGCCGAGACCCCGGGCCGGATCGCCCGCTCCCTGGTCCGCCACGGCAAGGGCGGCGACTTCCGCGACCCGGCACGGATCCAGGAATGGGCCCACCACATCGGGGACGAGCTCACCGGCCCCACGGCGCCCGGTACGACGCCCTGACCAGCACGCCCCGACGGTTGGGCGGAGGGACGCCATGACACGTCACGAGCCCTCGGACCACGACTTCCAGGACCACGAGTCCCCGGACCGCGCGTCCTTCGACGCCGTGCACCCGGACCACGGATCCGTCGGGCGGGCCTTCGCCGTCCTGCTCCTGTCGCTCGCCCTGATCTGCGGCGCGGTGGCCGCCGGCGCCATCTGGAACGCGGGTGTCAGGGCCGACCGCGACCTCGCCCTCCACCGCCATCAGGTGACGGCCACGACCACCGAACCGGCCCGGGACCGGCCCGGCGCCGTCCGCTACGGCGGAGCGGCACCCCCCGCCCTCGCGCACGCGGTCTGGTCCTACCCGAAGGACGTCGCCCGCTCCGGGACGATCAGCGTCCCGCCCAAGACGCCCAAGGGCCACGAGCTGCCCCTCTGGGTCGACGACACCGGCACCCCCGCCCGCCCCCCGGGCGGCACGGCCGAGCGCGCCCTGACCTCCCTCTCCGGCGGCACGGTCGCGGCCGGCGCGGTCGCCGCCTCCGGCGCCGGCGCCCTGCTCCTCGTCCGCCGCCGCGCCCGCAACCGCCGCTACGCCGCGTGGGAACGCGAATGGGAGCAGGTGGAACCCGTATGGTCCGGCCGCCTCCCCCGCGGCGGGGGACCGGGCCCCGGCTGACCGGCCCGCGCCCCGCTGCGGCAGGGCACCCCCATCCGGGCGAAGCCCTGGGGGGAGCCGTCCGGGCCTTCCGGACACGGCCCAGGGCCTGTCCGGCGGGTCCGGCGGGGGCCGAGACGCCCGGCAGGCGCGTCCGCCGCCGCCGCGGCACCGGCTGACCAGCCCGCGCCCCGTCACAGCAGGCAGCCACCTGGCTGCGCCGGTGGCACCCCGATCCGGGTGAGCCATGGGAGAGCCCCGGCGCCAGCTGACCGTCCGCGGCCCGCCGGGCAGGGCTGCCTCCTGGCTGCGCCGGTGGCGCCCCACCTTGGGTGAAGCCAGGGGGAGCCGTCCGGGCCTTCCGGACATGGTCCGAGGGTCTGTCCGGCGGGTCCGGCGGGGGCCGAGACGCCCGGCAGGCGCGTCCGCCGCCGCCGCGGCACCGGCTGACCAGCCCGCGCCCCGTCACAGCAGGCAGCCACCTGGCTGCGCCGGTGGCACCCCGATCCGGGTGAGCCATGGGAGAGCCCCGGCCCGGACTGACCGCCCTCCGGCCCGCCGGAGCAGGGCAGCCACCTGGCTTCGCCCCGATGGCGCCCCACCCGGGCGAAGCCCTGGGGGCCTTCCGGAACCCGGCCGCCCCCGGCCCGTCCGGCGGGTGCAGGCCGGGGCCGCGACGCCCCGCACGCGCGTCGGGGAGCGCACGCGGCGCACGGGCCGCCGGCGCTTCGGCCCGTCACCCTCCCTCAGGTGGTCTGCCGCCCCGCGCCGCTCGCTCCCGACTCCACCCGGTGGCGGACGACCGTCGTCAGGGCCGTCAGGCGGGTCGACGCGGACGGGAGCGGTGGGACCGGGTCCGTGAGGCGGCGGGACTCCTCCGGGAGCGCGGCGAGGTCGGTCTCGAAGCGGGCCCGGGCGGCCGCCAGGGTGTCGGGCGGGTCGGTGCGCAGGCCGCCGCGCATCACCGTGCGCAGCAGCGGCTCCGTGCCCTCGGGCGGCGCCTCGTTCGCCAGGCCGATGACGTCCCGCAGTCCCGGGCCGCGGAACACCTGCTTGGGGCCCGGCGCCGTCACCTTCGCCGCGGACAGCTTCATCACCGGGCGCGCGTCGTACTCGACCAGTTTGTACGCCGCGTCCAGGTACGGGGCGTCCGCCGCCGTGCCGACCTTCGAGCCCACCGCGTACGCGTCGATCGGCGCCCCGTCCCGTACCAGCCGGTCGACGCCGTACTCGTCCAGACCGCCGCTCGCGATGATCCGCACGTCCTGAAGCCCCGCCGCGTCGAGCGCGGTGCGCGCCCGGCGGGCCTGGGCCCCCAGGTCGCCGCTGTCGAGGCGGATCCCGCAGCCGGGCCCGAGACCCAGGTCGGCGAAGACCCGCGCGGCCGTCGCCACCCCGCGATCGGTGTCGTACGTGTCGACGAGGAAGGTCACCGGACCGGGGTGGGTGCGGGCGAACGCCCGGAACGCCGCCTCCTCGGACGGGAAGGCCTCGACGTACGAGTGGGCCATCGTGCCCGCCGCCGGCACCCCCCAGAGGTGCGCGCCGGCGACGTTGCTGGTGCCGGCGAAGCCGACCAGGGCGCACAGCCGCGCCGCCCGCAGACCCGCCTCGGGTCCGTGCGTACGGCGCAGCGAGAAGTCCACCAGCGGGCGCCCGGCGCCCGCAAGCACGCACCGGGCGGCCTTGGAGGCGATCGCCGTCTGATGCACCACCAGGGACAGCAGATACGTCTCGACCAGCTGCGCCTGCGGCAGCGGCGCGGTGACTTCGAGCAGCGGCTCGCCCGCGAACACCAGGCGCCCCTCGGGCACGGCGCGCACCTCTCCGTCGAAGGACAGGCCGCGCAGCGGTTCCAGGTCCGCGACGGGCCGCCGCAGCACCTCGGCGAACTCCTCGACGTCGGAGCCGCTCACCCGGTAGCGGGAGAGGTGGTCCAGGACCCCTTCCAGTCCGGCGGCCACCAGGAAGCCCCGCCCCGGCGGCAGGTCCCGCACGAAGAGGCTGAACGTGGCGGGCGCCCGCATGTCCTCCCGCAGGTAGGAGAGCGCCATGGTGACCTCGTACAGGTCGGTGGACGTCACCTCGGACATGCTTCGAGGATGCGCGGCCGGCCGGCCCCGCGCACGCCGGCCCGCACGCCGGCCCGCACGGCGACGGGCCGCCACCCGGGGCGCGTCCCGCGCGCCACGGCGCCCCAGGCCCTTCGTGTCACGACCCTTGCGGCTTCGTCCGCCCGGTGAGCTCGCACCGTACGTCCACCACGCCCTCGACCGCCCGCGCCAGGCGGGTCGCGACGGGGACGAGCGCGGTGTCGCGGACCTCGCCGGACAGGGTGACCACCCCTCCGTCGACACGGACCGCGACCCGCGCGCCGGAGAGCGGGAAGAGCGGCTCGACGACGTCCCGGCGCACCTCCGCGGCCAGGTCCTCGTCCGGCCGGAGGAAGACCTTGAGCAGGTCGGAGCGGCTCACGATGCCCTGGATCACGCCCTGGTCGTCGACGACGGGCAGCCGCTTCACCCGATGGGAGGCCATCGTGCGGGCGGCCCGGGGCAGGGACGCGTCGGGTCCGATGGTCACGGCGGGCCTGGTCATCAGGTCCTTGGCCCGCCGGGAACCGGCCTTGGCCGTGGCCTCCAGGTTCCGCAGCTGCTCGACCAGGCCGAGGCGGTGGTCGTGGAACTCCTCCTTGAGGAGCAGGTCCGCCTCGGACACCACACCGACGACCCGCCCCTCGCCCTCGACGACCGGCAAGGCCGTCACCTTCCACCGCTCCATGGCGGTGACGATCTCCTTGAACTCCGCGCCCGGCTCCACGGCGACGACCTTCCTGGTCATCACGTCGGCGACGGTGAACGGCCGGCTGGTCATGACTCTCTCCTCACCGGTACGGGGCGGGCTCGGCGGCTTCGGCAGGGGGCCGTGGCGGGGCGGGCCCGGGTCAGCGGATCAGGACGGCCTCCCCGGAGCGCGGCACCACGGCCGTCCACCCCAGCTCCTCGTCGATGCGGTCGCGCAGCGTCTCGGACGCGGCCGGTTCGCCGTGCACCAGATAGGTGGTGTGCGGGGCGGGCGCCCCGCGGAGCCAGCCGAGGATCTGCTCCGCGTCGGCGTGCGCCGAGAAGTGCGGTACGTCGGCGATCTCGGCCCGCACCGGCACGTACTGGCCGAACATCTTCAGCGCCCGGGCGCCGTCCACCAGGTCCCGCGCCCGGGTGCCGGCCGCGGCGAAACCGACGATGACGACGGCGTTGCGCGGGTCGGGCAGGAGCCGGCGCAGATGGTGCAGGACGCGTCCGCCGGTGGCCATGCCCGCCGAGGAGACGATGACGGCCGGACCGGTCACGTCGTTGATCTCGATGGACTCCTGCACGGTCCGCGCGGCCAGGAACGGGGCCGGGCTCAGCGCCGCCTCCCCCTGCTCCAGGATCTCCGGCCGCAGTTCGGCCGACCGCTCCCGTACGGCGTCCCGGTACACGTCGAGCGCGGCCAGGGCCATCGGGCTGTCCACGTACACGGGTACGGAGCCGGGCAGCACGCCCGTCTCGCGCAGCCGGGTCAGCTCGTGCAGGACGACCTCGGTCCGGTCGATCGCGAACGCCGGGATGACGACGGTGCCGCCCCGGGCCACGGTCCGGGCGATCACGGCGGCGAACTCCGACCGGCCGGTCTCCTGGTCGTGCCGGCGGTCGCCGTACGTCGACTCCATCAGGAGCACGTCGGCGCCCGAGAACGGCTCCGGCGGGAGCAGCAGCGGATGCCCGGGCCGTCCCATGTCCCCGGAGACGGCCAGGGTGTGGCCGTCCTCCAGGGTGAGGCGGGCCCACGCCGAGCCCAGGATGTGGCCGCCGTGGTGCAGGGTCAGCCGGTTGCCGCCGGTGATCTCCACGTCCGCGCCCAGCGGGACCGGGTCGAAGAAGGACAGCGTCTTGTCGACGTCCGAGTCGTCGTACAGCGGCTTCGCCGGACGGTGCTTGGACCAGCCGTGCTCGTTGGCGTGCCGCGCCTCCTCCATCTGGAGCCGGGCGCTGTCGCGCAGCACGATCCCGGCCAGGCGCGCGGTGTGCGGCGTGGTCAGGATCGGTCCCCGGAAGCCCTGCCGGACCAGACGGGGCAGATAGCCGCAGTGGTCCAGATGGGCGTGGGTGACGACGACGGCGTCGATGTCGGCGGCGTCGCGCGCGAACTTCTCCCAGTTGCGCCGCCGCAGCTTCGCGAAACCCTGGAAGAGACCGCAGTCGACGAGGATCCGGGCACGATCGCTCTCCACCAGGAACTTGCTGCCGGTGACCGTGCCCACCCCGCCCAGGAAACTGAGCAGGGCCGGCCGCGGGGTCGCCACGGAGCCGGACTCGGACTCGGATGTGGGCTCGGACGCGGACTGGGACTCGGACATGGCCGGGCCTCCTTCGGAAGGGGATCCGGTACCACCGTCGCACCGGAACGGGCCTTCCGCAGGGGACCGAAAGACCCTGACCCGTGGACCGACCGGCACATGCGCGGCAGCGCGCCCCGGGCCAGCCTGGGTGAGGAGGACCACTGAACGACCCCGACAGCCGGACAACCGGACAACGCGGAAGGAAGTGGGTGGGCGTCATGAAGGCAGCCGTCTTCCAGGGGCCTGGCAGCGTCGCCTGGCAGGACGTACCCGATCCCGGCATCAAGGACCCCGGCGACGCCATCGTGCGCGTCGACGTCGTGACCATCTGCGGCACCGACCTGCACATCCTCAAGGGCGACGTGCCGGAGGTGACGCCCGGCCGGGTGCTCGGGCACGAGGCCGTCGGGACGGTGGTCGAGACCGGCCGCGACGTGCGGAGCGTACGGCCCGGGGACCGGGTCCTCGTCTCCTGCATCTCGGCCTGCGGCCGCTGCCGCTTCTGCCGCGAGGGCCGGTACGGCCAGTGCCGCGGCGGCGGGGGCTGGATCCTCGGCCACCTGATCGACGGCACCCAGGCGGAGTTCGTACGGGTGCCGTTCGCCGACCTGTCCGTGCATCCGCTGCCCAGCACCGTCGACAGCACCGACGCCGTGCTGCTCGCCGACATCTTCCCCACCTCCTACGAGGTCGGCGTCCTCAACGGCGCCGTCACGCCCGGCGACACGGTCGTCGTGGTCGGCGCGGGCCCCATCGGCCTCGCCGCCATCACCACCGCCCGCCTCTACAGCCCCGGCCGGATCGTCGCCGTCGACCTCGCCGACTCCCGGCTCGCCGCGGCGCGCGAGTTCGGCGCCGACGCCACCGCGCGCGCCGACGAAGGGCCGGAGCAGCTGGTCGCGGACCTCACCGAGGGCCTGGGCGCCGACGTGGTGATGGAGGCGGTGGGCGTCCCGCAGACCTTCGAACTGTGCACGCGGATGGTCCGCCCCGGCGGCCGGGTCGCCAACATCGGCGTCCACGGCAAGCCCGCGACCCTGCACCTCGAAGACCTGTGGATCAAGGACGTCACGATCACCACCGGCCTCGTGGACACCTCGTCCACGCCCATGCTGCTGCGCATGATGGCGGCCGGACGGCTCCCGGCGGCGGGCCTCATCACCCATCGCTTCGAACTGGGCCAGATGGAGGAGGCGTACGACGTGTTCGGCCGCGCGGCCGACACCGGGGCCCTCAAGGTCGCGCTCGGCAGCCCGCCGCACACCGTCGTCGACACCACGGACACCGCCGGGTAGCCGGTGCGTCCCCCGCGCACCGGGGACCCCTCGCCCGCCGCCCCACCACGGCCATCCGGAGGCAGCATGACCGGCCCGCCCGCGAGCGGAGCACCTGACGGCCCGCCCGCGGGCAGGTCACCCGGACCCGCTGGTCCGTCCGGGGGAACGCCCTCGGAAGCCCTTCCGCTCGGCTCCCCTCCGCACGGCTCCCCGCCGCAGGCGCTCGTCCTGGACACCGACGGCGTCCTGCTCGACTCCGCCGTCGTGCACGCGGCGGCGTGGAAGACCGCCTTCGACGCCTGCCTCGGCCGGGCGGGGCCCGGGGCGGCGGGGCGGCAGGCGCCGTTCGACCCGGACACCGACTACCGCCGGTACGTCGACGGGAAGGCGCGGTACGAAGGCGCCGAGGCGTTCCTGACCGCCCGCGGGCTTCGGTTGCCCCCCGGGTCTCCCGACGACCCGCCCGGCTGCGCCACCGTCTGGGCCGTCGCGGCCCGCAAGGAGGCCGCCTTCCAGGACGCCCTCGCCGCCGCACCCGTCGTCCCCTTTCCGGACGTCGCGGCGGCGCTCGGTGCCCTGCGCTCGCTCGGGGTGCCGTGCGTCGCCGTGTCGGCCTCCCGCCACGCCCGAGCGCTGATCGACTCCGCGGGCCTCTCCGGTCTGCTCACCTCCGTCGTCGACGGCACGGACGCCACCCGCCTCGGTCTCGCGGGCAAGCCGGACCCGGCCCTGTTCCTGCACGCCGCCGGTGTCCTGGGCACCACGCCCGGCGCCGCCGCCGTGGTCGAGGACGCCCTCGCCGGCGTCCGCGCGGGCCACCGGGGCGGCTTCGGACTGGTCGTCGGCATCGACCGCACCCCGGACGGGCACGTCACCGCCCCGCTGCGCGAAGCGGGCGCCGACCTGGTGGTCCCGGACCTGACGACCCTGGTCCGGCGCGTATGGCGGGTGGCCGGATGAGCGAGGACCGGAGCGAGGACCGAAGCGAGGGCCGGAGTGGGAGCCCGCACGTGGACAGCTCGTACAAGAGCCGCGACGGGAAGCGGAGCCCGGAGAGGAACCGGGAGCGGAGTCGGGAGCGGAGCCGGCGCGCGAACGGGAGCCGGAACTGGACCTGGAACTACCCCTGTTACGAGCCGGAGAACGAACGGCTGGTCGAGGCCCTCTGCGCCCTCGGCAACGGCCGCTTCGCCACCCGCGGTTCGGCGCCCGAGTGCCCGGCAGGCCCCGTCCACTACCCGGGCACCTATCTCGCCGGCTGCTACGACCGGAGCACCTCGACCGTCGCCGGCCGCAGGATCGAGAACGAGGACCTGGTCAACCTGCCCGACTGGACCCGGCTGCGCTACCGTTGCGTGCCCGCGGACGCCCCGCCCGGACCGTGGCTGACCCCCGACTCCGCCGATCTGCGCCACTACGGCGTGCGGCTCGACCTGCACGGCGGAGTGCTCACCCGCAGCCTGCACTTCCAGGACGCGCGCGGCCACGGCCTGCGCGTCGGCCACACCCGGATCGTGCACATGGGAGACGCCGGGCTCGCCGCCCAGCGCACGGTGTTCCACGCCTACGGCTGGACCGGAACCGTCGAGGTCGAATCCGTCCTCGACGGCGAGGTCACCAACGCCGGCGTCGAGCGCTACCGGAACCTGGAAGGACGCCATCTCACCGACCGGCAGGGCGGGTTCGACCCCGGCGGCATCGCCTGGCTGAGCTGCCGGACCACCGACCCGGCCACCCGGCTCGCCCTGGCCGTACGCACCACCACCCGCCCGGCGCGCCCGGCCCGCGAGACGGTCGACGGCGCCCGCACCGTCCAGACCTACCGGCTGCCGGTCGGCCCCGGCCGCGGGGCGAGCCTCGTCAAGACCCTCGCCCTGCACGCCTCCACGGACCGGCCCGCCACCGACCCCCTCACGGCCGCCCGCGACGCCGTCGCCCGCGCCCCGGAATTCCCCCGGCTGCTCGCCACCCACCGGTCCGCCTGGCAACGCCTCTGGGAACAGGGCGAGTTGCACGTCCCCGGTGAGGCCGGCCGCATCCTGCGGCTGCATCTCTTCCATCTGCTCCAGACCCTCTCCCCGCACACGGCCGAACTCGACGTGGGCGTCCCCGCCCGCGGCCTGCACGGCGAGGCCTACCGGGGTCATGTCTTCTGGGACGAGCTGTTCGTCCTCCCGTACCTCGACCTCCACTTCCCCGAGGTGGCCCGCGCCCTGCTCCTCCACCGGCACCGCCGGCTCCCGGCCGCCCGGGCCGCCGCCCGCGCGGCCGGCGAGACCGGGGCCAGATACCCCTGGCAGAGCGCGAGTTCGGGCCGCGAGGAGACCCAGGAACTGCACCTCAACCCGCGCTCAGGGCGCTGGCTGCCCGACCACTCACGGCTCCAGCGCCATGTCGGCTCGGCCATCGCGTACAACATCTGGCGGTACGCGCGCACCACCGGCGACCGCGGCTTCCTGTACGCCGAAGGGGCCGAGATGCTCCTGGAGATCGCCCGCCACTGGGCCGGGACCGCCCGCTTCGACCCGCTCCTGGGCCGCTACCGGATCCGCGGCGTCGTCGGCCCCGACGAGTACCACGACTCCTATCCCGACGCCGAGACGCCCGGCATCGACGACAACGCCTACACCAACGCCACCGCCGCCTGGGTGCTCGCCCGCGCCCTCGACCTGCTCGGCGAACTCCCGGACGCACGGCGCGCGGAACTGGCCGAGCGCATGGCGCTCGACAGCACCGAACTCGCCCGCTGGGACGACGTCTCCCGGCGCCTCCATCTGCCCTTCCACCAGGGCGTGGTGAGCCAGTTCGAGGGGTACGGGGACCTTGCGGAGCTCGACTGGGACGCGTACCGCGCCCGCTACGGAGACATCCGCCGGCTCGACCGGATCCTGGAGGCCGAGGGCGACACCGTCAACCGCTACCAGGCCTCCAAGCAGGCCGACACCCTCATGCTCGGCTACCTCTTCCGGCCCGGTGAGCTGGCCGAGCTGTTCACCCGGCTCGGGTACCACCTGGACGACGAGACCTGGCGCGCCACCGTCGCGTACCACCTGCGGCGCACCAGCCACGGCTCGACCCTCAGCAGCCTCGTCCACGGCTGGGTGCTCGCCCGGCAGAAGGGCGCCGACGCCTGGCGCTACTGCGAGGAGGCGCTGCTCGGCGACGTGGCCGACCTCCAGGGCGGCACCACCGGCGAGGGCATCCACCTCGGCGCGATGGCGGGCACGATCGACCTCGTCGAGCGCGGGATCACCGGCCTGGAGGCGGGCCCCGACGGCATCCGGGTGTCACCGGTGCCCCTCGCCCAGATCCCCCGCTTCGCCTTCACCCTCTGCTACCGCGGCCACCGGGGCGTCCGGATCCGGGTGCTCCCCGGACGCCTGGGCCTCCGGGCCCCCGCCTCGCTCCCGGAACCGCTCGGAGTCCTCCTTCCCGACGGGCCCGGCGGGCGGCGGTACGCCGTCGCGCCGGGGGAGGAGCGCTGGTTCCGGCTGTGAGGACGCGCGGGCTCGTCGCCTCGTTCGCGCGAGGCCTCATCGCCTCATTCGAAGGACAGCACGTCGGCGACGGGGCGGCGCGGCGTGGCCCGGACCGGCGGCCCGTACCCCATGCGGATCATCATGTGCACGAACCCCGTCGTGGACGCCGGATCGCGGGCCACGGCACGCAGTTCCGGCCATTCGAGCGGCTGGGACATGAGGGAGGTCGACAGGCCCTCCAGGGTGGCCATGAGCAGGACCCGGTGCATCGCCTGGCCGGCCTTCAGCCACTCCGCCGGGGTGTCGTCCACCGTGCCGAGCAGCGCGATCTGCGGACTCTTCTCGAAGCGCGCGGACTCCCGGGAGGGGGCGCCGGGGCCACGGGTGCCGAAGTCCCGGACCGGCGAGGTCACGTCGTACTGCCGGGGGCCGATCGCGTACGAGGGAATGCCCTCGGTCCCCTTCTCGCCCTCGGCGCCGGTGCGCATCCAGGTGTCGATCTCCTGGCGCACGGTCGGGTCGGCGGACTGGAAACGCTCCGAGTCGTGGAAGAGATCGAGCACCATCGCGGTGTGCCAGGCGCCGGGCACGACCAGGCGGCAGCCCTCCAGGAACGCCGCGGAGCGCAGCGTGTCGAGGATCTCGGGCGCGATGCGTTCGTCGGTGAACGGGAGCCGGCTGGTGTGCCGCTCCCGCAGCGCGGGATGCAGCGCCGCGAGCCCGGCGTCGCGGTCGCCGACCGCTTCGGGCAGGCGGACGTCGGCGAAGTGCCAGGGATCGGCGGGGTCGGGCAGGAGGTGCGTGACCGCGTGCCGCCCGTGGTGGGCGGCGGACACCCGCAGCCCGAACAGGACGGCGCCGCAGCCGAGATGGAGGGCCCGGTGGTCGGGGTCCTCGCGGGGCATGGCGCGCTCGGGATCCCCGTACAGCTCGACGGTGCCGGTGTCCGTCCGGTGGACGAATTTCCACGGCTGCGCGTTGTGCATCGACGGGGCGGTGACGGCGTCCTCGATCAGCGACGTCACGAGCGTGCGGGTCGGAGCGGTGGTGGACACGGTTCCTCCTGATCCTGATCGCGAGGTCACCGAAGGGGATCCGACGGGGCCGGCGGGGGAGGGGTGCGGGGCGCCGCCGGTGCCGTGCCCGGCCGACGGCTTCGTCACGTTGTCCCGGTGCCTGATCGCAGCGCCTCCTGTACGAGCCTACGGACGGCCGACCGTCCCATGCCACCACGATCGGGTCCCGACCGCGTTCCGGGGAGGGCCGAACGGTCCCCTAGACACGGCCCGACAGGGCCCGCACGTGGCCCCGGCGGCCCTGCGACCCCCCGACCGGCGGATGCGACGGTGGGAACAGACCGACGCACCACGGGCTCGGTGGACCCTGGAACCGAGGGCCGGCCGGACCGATGGACCCGCAGGCCGATGGATCTGCGGATCGATGGACCCGCGAGCCCGCGAGCCCGCGGTCCCAGGAACCGATGGACCGGCGGACCGACGAGCTCGCGGACCGAGGCCCTGCGAGCCGTGGCTCCAGGAGCTGATGGGCCCACGGAGCCATCGGCCCATCAGCCCGTGGGCCGACGGGCGCGCGGATCCTGGGACCGGCCGGACGGGCGGCCCCGCGGACCCATGGACGCACGCGTCCTGGGAGGACGGACGAGGAGGAGCCATGGACGGAACCACCGACCGCCCCGGCCCCGGGTCTGCCCCCGGCCCCGACCCCGGTTCCGGACCCGGTTCTGGACCCGGACGGGTCGTCGTCGGCGTGGACGGGTCGCCGTCCGCCGACGCGGCGGCCGTCTGGGCCGCGCGGGAGGCCGACCTGAGGCACACCGGTCTCGTCATCGTCCATGCCACCGACACCCGCGCCCTCTACCTGCCGCAGGCCGAGACGGAGCGGATACAGCAGGCGGGCCGGGAGCTCCTCGACCGGACCGCCCGGGCCGCCGAGGCACGCCACCCCGGGCTGTCCGTCGTGACGGAGATCGACGAAGGCGCCGCCCCCGCCGCGCTGCGCGCCGCCGCGGGCCCGACCGGCACGATCGTCGTCGGCCACCGCGGCCTCGGCGGGTTCTCCTCCCTCGTGCTCGGCTCCGTCGGCCTCGAACTCGCGGCCGCCGCCACGGCACCCGTCGTCGTGATCCGCGGCGCGGACGAGCCCGCCGAGCCCCCCGGGCCCTCCGAGCCCGATGTCGTCCTCGCGGCCGTACGGGACGCGAACGACGCCGGGTGCGCCCGCGAGGCCGCCCGCGAGGCCCTGCTCCGCAAGGTGCCGTTGCGCCTCTTCCACGTGTGGAAGGCCGTCCCGTACCTGCGGGGGAAGGCGGCCGCGCGGAACGGCGCGGAAGGCCAGGGCGTCGGCGAACACGTACGCGCCCTGACCGGCATCGCCGCGAGCCTTCGGGAGGAGTTCCCCGACCTCACGGTGGACACTCAGGGAGAGCGGGGCCCCAGCGTCCCCGGCGCGCTCGTCGAGGCGTCCCGGCACGCCGTCCTCCTGGTCGTCGGCGGCCGACGGGCCCCCGGATACCTCGGCCCGACCCTCGGCAGGACCACGCTCGGCCTGCTGCAGCACGCCCACTGCCCGGTGGAGCTGATCCCCCGGCACGGCGCCGGAACCGGACCCGGAACCGGAACCGGACACGGACACGGGAGCACGTCATGACCGCCACGACGGAACGCCGCGAGATCGTCGCCGGCGTCGACCCTCTCAGGAACTGGCACCTCGCGGTCGCCTGGGCGGCCGACGAGGCCCACCGCCGCCACCTCGGACTGCGCCTGGTGAGCGTCGTGACACCACCGCCCGACGCCCACCACGGGCGGCGGCCGGACCACGCCCGCGAACACACCCACGAGCCCTCCCACGACACCGCCCACCACCGGGCCCGGCAGGCGGAGGCACGGGAGATCCTGCACACCGCGGCCGCCTGGGCCGGCGACCGGCGGCCCGGCCTCCCGGTCACGACCGCCCTCCTCGACGGAGCCCCGGCGCGGGTCCTCGCCGGCCTGTCCCACGAGGCGGCCATGGTCGTCCTCGGCTCCCGGCACCTCAGCCGCACCGAGGAGTTCCTGAGCGCCGGCTCGCTCGTCGTCCCCGTCACCGCGCAGGCGCGCTGCCCGGTCGTCGTCGTGGGCGACGCCGAGCACACCACACAGGACCCGCCGTACCTCGCCGTCGGTGTCGACGGCAGCGCCTCCTCCCGGGCCGCGCTGGCCCTCGCGTTCGAGGAGGCGGACCTGCGGGGCTGCGCCCTGCGCGCCGTCGCTGTCTGGCAGCCGCCGGTGTTCAGCTTCCACACCGGCGAAGAGCTGTTCCATGCCGAACGGCGACTCCTCGCCGAGACCACCGCCGGCTGGGCGGAGAAGTACCCCGACGTGCGCCTCACCCACGAGGTGCTCGTCGGCTCGCCGGTCGAGCGCCTCGCCGAGGCCGCCGAACACGCGCTCGCGCTCGTCCTCGGGCGCCGGGGCCAGGGCGGATACACCGGGATGCGGGTCGGCTCCGTCGTGCACGGACTGCTGCACCGCGCCCACTGCCCCGTGATCACCGTCCCCGTGGGGTGACCCCGCGATGCCCACCCCGCCTCCGGCGTCGACCCCGATGACGAAGTCCCCGACAGCCGGGTCCGCCGGGTCGTCCGCCCTGGCCGCGGACCCGGCGACCGGCCTCACCGAGGCGGAAGCCGCCCGCCGGCTCGCCGCCGAGGGCCCCAACGAGGTGGCCGCACGGCAGCCCGTGCGCCTCCCGAGCCGGATCCTGGCCCAGCTGCGCGACCCGCTGATCATGGTGCTGCTCGGCGCCGTCGTCCTCACCCTCGCGATCGGCGACCACCCGGACGCGATCGTGATCGCGCTCGTCGTCGTCGTGAACACGACCGTCGGCGTCGTCCAGGAGATCCGCGCCGACAACGCCGTCGCCGCCCTCTCCGCCCTCAGCGCGCCGCACGCCCAGGTACGGCGCGACGGCGCCGTACGCGACCTGCCGGCGGCGGAGGTCGTGCCGGGGGACGTCCTGCTGCTCGCCGAGGGCGACATCGTCGCCGCCGACGCGGCGCTCGCCGAGGCCTCGGCGCTGCTCCTCGACGAGTCCATGCTCACGGGGGAGTCCGTGGCCGTGGACAAGACCACGGGGGACACCCTGAGCGCCGGGACCGTCGTCGTACGCGGCCGGGGCGTCGCCACGGTCACGGCGACGGGTGCCGCGAGCGCCCTCGGCCGGATCGCCGCCCTGCTCGACGACCGCCGCGACCCGACCCCGCTGCAGCGCCGTCTCGCCGCCCTCGGGCGCGTCCTGGCCGTCGTGACCCTCGCCCTGTGCGTCCTGGTCTTCGCGCTCGGCCTGATCCGGGGACTCCCGCTCGGCACGATGGCGGTCACCGCCATCAGCCTGGCCGTGGCCGCCGTCCCCGAGTCCCTGCCCGCCGTCGTCACCCTCGCCCTCGCCCTCGGCGCCCGCCGCATGGTCGCCCGGCACGCCCTGGTGCGGCGGCTGCCCGCCGTGGAGACGCTCGGCTCGGTGTCCGTCCTCGCCACCGACAAGACCGGCACCCTCACCGAGGGCCGCATGGTCGTGCAGCACGTCTGGACGCCGCGCGGGAGCCTGGAGCTGGAGTTCACGGGCGTGGGGTACGAGCCCGAGGGCGACGCCCTGGTCGACGGCCGGGCGGCGGAGCCGGACGAGCTCCGGCCCGTACGGGAACTGCTCACCGCGGCGGCCCTGTGCAACGACGCGACGCTTCACCCGCCGGACGGCGAAGGTCCCGACGCCCGCTGGACGGTCCTGGGCGACCCCATGGAGGGCGCCCTGCTCACCGCCGCGGCCAAGGCCGGCTGCCCCGACCGGGCCGAACTCGCCGCGAGCCGCCCCCGGATCGCCGAGGCACCCTTCGACAGCCTCCGCCGCCGCATGACCACCCTCCACCGTTACCTCGACCGGGCCCCGGACCGGAGCCCCGCCCCGGACGCCGACCAGCATCCCGGCTGGCACCCGGGCCCGGCCCCCGACCGGCACCCTGACGGGCACCGCGACCCGGACTCCGGCCGGTACCACGACCCGGCCCCCGGCCGGCACCCCGGACAGCACCCCGGCCTGGACCTTGGCCGACACCCTGACGGGCACCTTGACCCGGCCCCTGGCCGGCAACGCGACCCGAACCCGGACCGGAGCTCCGGCCGGGACGCCGACTGGCACCCCGGCCAGGACCCCGACCGGCATCATGACGGGCACCTCGACCCGGCCCCCGGCTGGCAACGCGACCCGAACCCGGACCGGAGCTCCGGCCGGGACGCCGCCCGGCACCCCGACCCGGGCCCCGGCCCGGGCCCCGGCGGACCGGTTCTCGTCTGTCTCAAGGGCGCGCCCGACGCCGTACTCGATCCCGCCTTCCTGACCGACGGACCCGGCACCCTCGACCTGGCCCGCGAGCGGGCCGCGCGCCTTGCCGAGCGGGGGTACCGGGTGCTCGCCGTGGCCTCGGGGGTACGGGACGGGGTGCCCGACCCGGTCACCGCGGCGGAGTCGGGGCTCGCGCTGCTCGGGCTCGTCGCGCTCAGCGACCCGCCCAAGCCGCACGCCGCCGCGACCCTCGCCGCCTGCCGGTCGGCCGGCATCACCCCCGTACTCATCACCGGCGACCACCCGGCGACCGCACGGGCGATCGCCACCCGCGTCTCCCTCCTCGGCGAAGGCGATGGCGAACTCGAAGGCGACGGCGGTGAGGCCGGTGAGCCGGACGGGCGGGTCGTGACCGGCGCGGACGTGGCCGCCGGACGGGTCGCCGACCTCACCTCGGTCCGGGTCTTCGCCCGCACCGACCCGCAGCAGAAGCTGGACGTCGTCGAGGCCTGGCGGGACGCGGGCGCGGTGACGGCGATGACCGGCGACGGCGTGAACGACGGCCCGGCCCTGCACCGGGCGGACATCGGCGTCGCGATGGGCGCGCGGGGCACGGAGGTCGCGCGCCAGGCCGCCGACCTGGTCCTCACGGACGACGAACTGTCCACGGTCGTCGCGGCCGTCGAGGAGGGACGGCGGGTCTACGACAACATCCGCCGCTTCCTGGTCTACGGCATGGCCGGCGGCGCCGCCGAGATCCTCGTGATGCTCGCCGGCCCCCTCCTCGGCCTCCCGCTGCCACTGCGGGCCGGCCAGATCCTGTGGATCAACCTCCTCACCCATGGCCTCACCGGGGTCGCCATGGGCGCCGAACCGGCCTCGCCCGGCACGATGCGCCGCCCGCCGCGCCCGCCCGACCAGCACATCCTCGGCGGCGGCGCCTGGCAGCGACTGCTGCTGCTGGCCGGTGTCGTCACGGCCGCCACGCTCGCCGCGGGCCTCGCCGCCAAGGCCCTGGACCTGCCCTGGCAGAGCGTCCTCTTCCTCGCTCTCCTCGCCGCCCAGCTCGGCGTCGTGCTCGGCCTGCGGGCCCGGCTGTTCACCCCGCGGAACCCCTTCCTGCCGCTGTCCGTCCTCGCCTCCGCCCTGCTCGGCGCGGCGGCGCTCTACGTGCCCTTCCTGCGTTCCGTCCTGGAGACCGAGCCGCTCGGCTGGACCGGCGTCGGCCTGGCCGCGGCCTGCGCGCCCGTCGGATTCCTCGCCGCGCGGCTCGTCCGTACCGCGTTCCGTACCGGGTCCCGTACCGCGTCTCGTACCGCGCCCCGTGCCGGGGACCGGAACGGCACTCCGGGAGGAACGCCCCAGCCATCCGGGCTACGGTGAGAGCGGGCGTGGCGGGCGGGCGCGACGAGTGCGGTCGGCGCGCGCCCGAGGGGACCGGAGGTGCCGATGGGCCGCGAGGACAGTGCCGTACCGGACGCACGGCTGCCCCGGCTCCGGCTCGACCAGCTCGTGGACGAGCTCCAGGCGCGGATCGACGAGGTGCGGGGCGCGCGCGACCGGTTCACCGGACTCCTGGAAGCCGTCATGTCCGTCGGCCGTGAACTCGACCTGCCGCATGTGCTGCGCGGCATCGTGGAGGCGGCGGTGACCCTGGTCGACGCCGAGTACGGCGCGCTCGGGGTGATCGGCGACGACCACAGACACCTCTCCGCGTTCCTCGCGACCGGCGTCGACGACGAGCTCAGGGAGCGGATCGGCGCGCCGCCGTCCGGGCACGGCATCCTCGGGGAGCTGATCCGCCACCCCGAGCCGCTGCGGCTCGCGGAGCTGTCGGACCACCCCGCCTCGTACGGCTTCCCGCCCCACCACCCGCCGATGCACTCGTTCCTGGGCGTGCCCATCAGGGTCCGCGACGAGGTGTTCGGCAACCTCTACCTCACCGAGAAGCGGGGCGGCGCGGAGTTCGACGCCGAGGACGAGGCCGTCGTCACCACCCTCGCGGTCGCCGCCGGCATCGCCATCGAGAACGCGCGCCTGTACGAGGAGGGCCGGCTGCGCCAGCGCTGGCTCGCCGCGGGATCCGACGTCACCAGCGCCCTGCTGTCCGGCGCGGAGGAGGCGGAGGTCCTCGACGGCATGCTGGAACAGGCGGTGGACATCGCCGGCGCCGACCTCGGCGTCTTCTACCTCGTAGGCCCGGGCGGCGAGCTGCGCACCTCGCTGGCCTGCGGCGACGGCGCCGACGCGCACCGGGGCCTGACGCTGCGCGGCAGCGAGGGGACCCTGGCCGCCGCGGCGCTCCACCGGGACGGCGGCGGCCTGGTCACCGTGGCCGATGTCGCGAGCGACGAGCGCATCACCGTGGAGCGCGAACGCTGGCACGGGTACGGGCCGGCGGTCGCCGTCACCGTCGGCACGAAGGAACGGCTCAGCGGCGTCCTGGTCCTCGCCCGGAGCGACGGCCGCCCGCCCTTCACGAGCGCCGAGACGGGTGCCCTCCCCGGGTTCGCGGGGCAGGCGGCGCTCGCCCTGGAGCTGGCCGAGCGGCGCCGTGACGCCGAACAGGTGAGCCTCCTGGAGGACCGTGACCGCATCGCCCGCGACCTGCACGACCTGGCCATCCAGCGCCTGTTCGCCACCGGCATGACCCTGCAGAGCGCCCGCCGTTTCGTCGACCACCCGGAGGCGGTGGACCGGCTGTCCCGGGCGGTCGACGACCTGGACGCCACCATCAAGATCATCCGGTCGACCATCTTCGGACTGCGCGAGCACGACACCGGCGGCAGCACCCCGAAGCTCCGCAACCGCGTCGTGAAGACCGTCGACGCGGCCGCCGGCACCCTCGGGTACGCCCCGGCGCTGCGCATGGAGGGCCTGCTCGACACGGACGTACCGACCGGGACGGCGGACGAGGTGATCGCGGTGATCGGCGAGGCGCTCACGAACGTGGCCCGTCACGCGCGTGCCCGCCACGCCGAGGTCGCGGTCGTGGCCGGCGACGGCGTCCTCTCGGTGACGGTGAGCGACGACGGCGTCGGCATCCCGCCCGGCGGCACCACCCGCAGCGGACTGCGCAACCTGACCGAACGCGCCGAACGCCTGGGCGGCGACCTCACCGTCCGCGCGCGCCCGGAATCGGCGGGCCGGGGCACGGTCCTGGAATGGCGCGTCCCGCTGGCGGGCGGCGCGGGGAGGTGAGCCCGGCGGCCTAGGGCCTGTCCGGCGGATCATGGCCGGGTCCGCGACGCCTGGCACGGCACCTCGCTGCTTCCCCTCGGCCCTGGCGGGCCTGGGGAGACCCCATGCACCAGACGCCGCGGCCTGTCCGGCCCTGATCCGCCGGACAGGCCCTAGCGCTCGTCGGCGTCCTGCCCGTGCCCGTGACCGGGCCCGTGTCCCTGCGTGTGCCCGTGTTCGTGCCCGTGCTCGGCCTCGTGCTCGTGGACCTGGGCGGCGATGACGGCCGCCTGCACGCGGCGCTCCACGCCCAGCTTCCCGAGGAGCCGCGAGATGTGGTTCTTCACCGTCTTCTCCGACAGATAGAGCCGTTCGGCGATCTGCCGGTTGGTGAGCCCCTCGCCGATCAGCTCCAGTACGGACCGCTCCCGCTCGGACAGGGCGGCGAGCCGCTCGTCCTCCGGCGGCTTCGCGTCCTCCGGGTCCCGCAGCGAGTGCATCAGCCGCGCGGTGGTGGCCGGATCGAGCATCGACTGGCCGGTGGCCACCGTCCGTACCGCCGAGACCAGGTCCGAGCCCTTGATCTGTTTGAGCACATAGCCGGCGGCACCGGCCATGATCGCGTCGATCAGCGCGTCCTCGTCGTCGAACGAGGTCAGCATCAGACAGGCGAGCCCCGGCATCCGCGAGCGCAGCTCCCGGCACACGGAGATCCCGTCCCCGTCCGGCAGCCGTACGTCGAGCACGGCCACGTCCGGCCGCACCGCCGGCCCCCTGGCCAGCGCCTGCTCCGCCGTCCCCGCCTCCCCGACCACCTGCATGTCGTCCTCGTCGTCGATCAGATCGCGCAGCCCGCGCCGCACGACCTCGTGATCGTCCACGAGGAACACGCGGGTGGCTGCCCCGGCTGCCGGCTGATCGGTCATGGTGCCCCCTGTGCGCTCGGTGGTTCGGCCCGTCTTCACAAGGATTGTCCGTCAAACGGCGTTGTCCGGGTATGCGGCGCCCGATCACCCGATGGGACGAACCCACGGCCGGAGGACGACCGCGGCGCGCCCGAGCCCCTCCCGTGTGGCTGCGATCAGGGGACCGACCACCCCGGATCACGGGATCACTTCCCGGAGATCCCGGCGGTGTGAGGGGAAGAGCGGCCGCTGTCGGCCGGGGCGCCGGGCGGTGAGGTGAGGGCGCTTGTGGCCACGACGAGGGCGATGAGCGTCGCCAGCGTTCCGAACACGGCGCGGGTGAGGGTGCGGACGCGGCGTTCGCTCGCGGCGCGGACGGACCACGGCTGGGCGAGGGTGGCGACCGAGGCGTCCTTGACGCGGGTTCTGAGCGCCTGGCCAGAGGCGCCCGCGTCGGCGTCCGGCAGGCGGCGGCCGAGGGCGGCGCGGGCGTTGCGCAGCCTGCCCGCGGTGGCGAAGGCGGTCGCGTGGGTCTCGGCGGCGGCCTCCTCCACGCTCAGGTCCAGGCCGTCGCACAACAGCACCGCCCGGCGCTGCCACGGCGGGAGTTCCAGGAACGCCCGCGCCACGGGGTCGGCGGCCGGCGGACCGGTGCGGTCGAGGCCGGGCCGCAGCCGGTGCCAGGGAGACAGCGCGTACTCGTGGGTGCGCGCCCGGACCCACCCCACGGGGTCGGGGTCGCGCGCGACCTCGGGCCAGCGTTCCCAGGCCCGGTGGAAGGCCTGCTCGGCGGACTCGAAGGCGAGGCGGCGGCATCCGGTCAGCACATAGGCCTGTTGGGTGAGACCGGGCACGGTGGAGACGTACAGCGCGTCGAAGGCCGACTCGGCACTCGGCGGCGGCGGCCGTTCCGCCGCGAGGGCCGAGTCCGGGCGGCTGGAGGGGAGCAACGGAGGAAACCTTTCTCTGGAAAACGCCTGGGCTCGGTCAGCGGGGCCGCCGCTCGGGCCCGGGGTCCGACCCCGGCCCCGGGCGCCGTCCCGCCCTGTCCGCACGGCTCGCGCCGGTGCCGCGGATGCTCCGGACGCCGCCCGAACCCGTGCCTTCGCCGCCGCCGGACCGCACCGCCGTCTCGTCGGCGGCGCCCCGGGCGCCGGCGCGGTTCAGGGGCACCGGGGAGTCGAGCCAGTAGGCGCCGAGTAAGCAGGCCATGGGAGTGGATTCACCGAATCTGTTCACGGTTCCCCAACGACGGCACCGACGGCCCGGAACGGCGGGACACCCTGGCGGAGGGTGGCGGATCATGAGCCGGCGTACCGGGGAGCGGACACGCATCACGACGGCGCCACCCCGGCTCGTACCAAGCGGTGGCGCCGTTGTGATGCGGGGACGGTCAGGAAGAACCCGTCACGCCTTGGAAGGCTGGGCGCGGCCCCGCCTCCGGGTCCGCTGTCTGCACGAGAACTGCCCGACCAGCTCCCAGAAACACACCAGGGAGGTGATGGGCGGGATCCCGAGCGTTACGAGGGCGAGCGCCGAACGGGACGAGTGGCTGACGCACAGGGCCACCGCCACCGCCGACGTCACCAGGAGAACACCCCAGGAGCGCCTCGCGGGCTGACGCTGCACAGCCGCCCGCAGGACCGACAGCGCCGCGACGGACCAGGGACCGTACAGCGTGAGGGGCCACCAGTGAGCGAGGTGCACGGGCAGTACGGACTCGGCGGTCGTGCTGAGCTGGGCGTAGGTGTACGTGATGGACCAGACGAGCAGACACGCCGCGCACAGCGCGATGGCGGCGAAGAGGGCCGTCACCTGGGTGATGCGCTGGTAGAGGCGGAGGAACTGCGGTTTCGGGCGGGTGCGGCGTCTGTCGATCCTGGGTGCCTGCGGGTCCCTTGGGGCGGAAGCGGGGGCCGGCCCCGGTTCCCTGGAGAGCAGTTGAGCCAGTTCCTCCTCGAGGTTCTCGTGATGCAGGGTGGATTCGGTCACCGTCTCGCCCCGGGGCTGCTGGGCGGGGATGGGCGTGCCGGCGTACGGGTCTCGTTCGTCCCGCCCCGCACCCACGGGGTACTGCGGGACCTCACGTCCCATCCCGGGGTACTCCGGCATGTCCCACCCCGAGCCCATGGGGTACTGCGGAGGAAGGTCGCGCCCTGCCCTGGGGTACTCCGGCATGTCGCGCACCGGGTCCATGGGGTACTGCGAAACGTTTCTCCCCACCCCGGGATACTCCCGTACCCCCCACCGTGAGTCGGTGGGGTACTGCGGAACATCACTCCCGGACCCCATGGGGTGCTGCGGGACGTAGAAGTTCGACCTGTCTCTGTACCAGTCCATCCGATTTTCTCCGTGCCCCTGTTTCAGATCGCTCTGTCCAGAGCCACAGAAGAACCCTTTCCTCTAACGCTCCTGGCGACTTCACGCCCACATAACGACCGGGGTTGGAAGAAAGGTTGCACCACGAACGGGTGATCAAGTGACGCGAACGAGGGATACCGGATGTCGCGCTCAAACGCTTGAGCGAAGTGCGCGAAGGGGCCCGGCGGAGTCCGGAGAAACGTCACGGCGAGGGTTACCGAAATCTTGCAGCATCGTTTCACCAGTCATGACGACTCAACGACATGTCGCTGTCCCGGAATTAGATGAAACGGTTCTGCGCCTGCGCCCGCGCCCGCGCCTGCCCCGGCGTCCGTCCCCGTGTCCGTCCCCGACCTTCACCGCTCCGGCCTTCGCGTACACCGTGGAGCGCCTGTGATCGGCTGGGACGCCCAAGGAAAGCGCCGACGCGTGCCGGAACTCCCTGACTGCACGGCCCTCCTGACGCTGGCGGCCGTCGTCCACCAGGACCTGACCAGACCGGTGGCCGCCCGTCTGCGGTACCACCGCAGCGATCCGTACGCCGTCCACCTGGACCACCACGTCGACCTCGAACAGCCGGTCACCTGGGCGATCTCCCGCGAACTCCTCACCGACGGGCTCACCGCGCGGGTGGGTCTCGGCGACGTGTCGGTCCACCCCTCGCCCGGCCCGGCGGACGACACGCTCTCCATCTGCCTGAGCCCACCCGGCGGGACGCTGGTGCTCCGCGCGCCGAGGTCGCTGGTCAGGACGTTCCTCAAGGCGTCGTACGCGATCGTCCCGGCCGGCGGCGAGAGCGCGTACTACGACATGGACGAGTTGCTCAGCCGCTTCTGGAGCCGGGAAGCGCCGTCGGCGGGCTGAGGACATGAACGACCGAAGCCCGGCCCCGCCGTCGGCCCCGCTACGACGCGGCTTCGTCCTCCTCCGCTTCGTCCTCCTCCGTCGGCTCCTCGGGAAGGACGGTGCCGTCCTCGTCCAGCGGTGGGTGGATCCTGCTGGGGCCGTACGGGTCGATGTCGGACGGGCGGGGGCCCTCCGGTCCGTCGGGGCCCCAGCGCAGCAGACGGCGGGTGCGGCCGATCCGGGAGACCGTGCCGTGGACCTCGACCTCGTCGAGCCGTTCCGCCCGGAGCCGGTCCGCCGCCTCGGCGAACACCGCGAGCTCCGCGACCGCCGGGTCGGTGCCCTCGGCGACGACGGTGCGCGCGTCGACGGGCGTACGGGCGTCGCCCAGGACGTCCCGGGGGATCAGGCCGCGCGCGCGTGGCTCCCACCACACCAGGGAGAAGTCCAGGGTCCGGCGCGCGTCGTGGGCGGTGGCGTGCAGGCCGCTGCCCGTCGTCCAGGGCTCGCCGCCGGACCGCTCCACGATCCTGAACAGCGCGGGCATGAGCAGGACGTCGGGGTGGCTCTCCACGGCCCGCGCGGAGTCGTGCAGCACCGGCTCGGGGAACCTGGTCCCGGTGTAGGTGAGGGAGCGCAGCGACAGACGCTCCGCCGCCTGGACGGGGGAGAGCGGCGCGTCCGGGTCGAGGACCAGCCCGTCGTCGATCCTCGGGCTCCGGCCGCCGCGGCTCCAGTCGGGGGTGAGGGGCTCGGGGTCGGTGGGCCGCGGCGTCTCGAAGTCGCCGTGCGCGTCCATGCCCGTGTACTCCTCGGCCCGCACCACGCGGTAGCGGGTGCCGAGCACGGTGAGTTCGTCGACGGGCTCCGTCTCAAGCCGGGCGACCGCCGCCAGCAGTACGCACCGCTCCGCCCGGTCCTCGGCCTCGTCCTTCGCCCGGTACCAGAGCAGGGAGTTCAGCCCGTCGCGGGCCTCCTGCGCGGAGCCGTGGGTGACCTCGACGACCACCCGCCACCGCCGCCCCTCGTCCGCGCGCTGCGCCGCCACGCCGAACAGCGGGCCCCGTACGGCCAGGACGCCGCTGTGCGCCGCCGCGTCGCGGGCGTCGGCCTCCACCGCGGCCTCCACCGGCTCCACTGGAATCCGTACCACCACCGGCCATCCGGCCTGCCCCGCACCCTGATCGCTCATGGCGTCATCGTGGCGGCAACTCCGCGCCCTCATCACGGTTTCACCGGAATATCCGGCGAAAGGACCACCCCGGCCCGTACGTTCGGGATCGCATGACGGCCCACCGTGTGGATCTTGTGCGGATCGGTGGCGGGTCCTGCGGTGGGCGGCCCCTGGGTGACCGCTTCGCCCCGGCGTTCTGGAACCCTCCGTCTGACTTGTCTGGCGCATGCCAGACGCATGATCGACGGAGGAACTCCACATGCCCGCAAGGCGAATACGCCGGGTCTGGCTCACTGCGGCCGCCGCGGCCGCCCTCGCGTTCAGCGGCCTCGTCGCTCCGGCCGCCCAGGCCGAGGACGTGCCGCCGAACACCTCGGACCCCACGGTCCAGGAACCCCTCGCGGCCGAGGCCGCTCCCGCGCCGTTCGCGGCCACCGCCTGGACCTCGCCCGGTGGCGCGGCCTCACCCGGCGACTTCACCCTGTCACCCGGCGCGCTCAACGCCGAGACCACGACCCGTGTCACCCGCCTCGACGCGGTGCTCCCCAAGTCGGGCGTGCAGAACCTGCTCGCCGGGGCGAACCGCACCGCGACGCCGTGGTGCTCCCGCGACCCGTTCGGCACCGCCGCCGACCCCGACATCAAGTACTGCCTGCAGAACGACGACTCCGTCTCGCAGGAGTGGGTGCCGCAGGGCTTCACCGGCGTCTCCGACGCCAAGGACAACGAACTGTGGGGCACGGCCGGGGACATCGAGCTGTACGCCTCGTACGACGGCTGGGACCCGGGCCGCGAGACCGACCCGGACCCGGCGACCGGGGACTGCACGGCGGCCGAGCTGGAGGCGAACGACGCCTGCAACCAGAAGGGCGTCCGGATCACCTTCGTCCAGAGCCGGATCAACCCGGCCACCGGCAGCCCCGAGATCAAGTACCGGCACGTGCTGCTCGGCTGGACCTACGTCAACTCGGCCGACCATGTCTCCTTCGACGGGCTGCACGCCTCCGAGTACCCGATCCAGAAGGGTGTCCACGCCGGGGGGATCGTCTGGTACGGCAACTACCTCTACGTCGCCGACACCCGCAACGGCCTGCGCGTCTTCGACATGCGCTCCATCATGGACCTGGATCCGGACGGCGACCCGACGACGCACGACGCGATGGGTTCCGACACCGACGGCGTGCCGACCACCGCGAACACCGAGGACAGGACCAAGGTCGGCCGGCACGACAACGTCTGGTACAGCTTCGGCTACCGCTATGTGATGCCGCAGGTCGCCGCCTGGAAGTTCAAGGCGACGCAGAGCAATCCCGTGGGTTCCTACGCCTGTGTCGCCACCGGCGCCCCGAAGGCCTCGTACATCTCCCTCGACCGCAGCACCGTCCCGGACCGGCTGCTCATGGGCGAGTACTGCCGCCCGGAGAGCGGCTACCCGTCCACCGGCCGCATCGCCTCGTTCCCCGTCGCCGCGCTCGAGGGACGCTCCGCCGACGTGGCCGCGGAGGGCTGGGCCAACTACCTGCCGCTGACCAACGGCGGCGCACAGGGCGCCGCCGCGTACAACGGCACGCTGTACGTGAACGAGTCCAAGGGCACGGACGAGCCCGGCAACCTCTGGCGCCTCCACTGGAGCAACGGTGAGCTGGTCGCGAACGGCCAGCCCGTCAAGACCGCCCGCGGCGCCGAGGACCTCTACGTCGAGCGCGGCACCGGCCGCCTGTGGTCCCTTTCCGAACACCGCCCGGGGTCGGCTTCCGACTGCACGGCGAACCCGGACACCGCCGACCCGGTGGGCACCGACTACTGCCAGCGGGTGCTCTACGGGCACAAGCTGAGCTGGCTCGACGGCCAGCCGTAGACGTCGGGCGGCCGCGCATGGTGTCACCCCGCATGCGCGGCATCCGAACTATGGTGTCCCACCACATACGCGGGTGACCTGGGCGTTCCTACGGTGTGGCGACACGTACACGTCCCCGTCACCCGCTCGGAAGTGGTGCACATGGCCGCCGCAACTCACGCTCCCACGCCCCCCGGCTCCCTCAAGCGCATCGTCGCCGCCAGCCTCATCGGCACCACCATCGAGTGGTACGACTTCTTCCTCTACGGGTCGGCCGCCGCGCTGGTGTTCAACAAGCTGTTCTTCCCCGAGTCCGATCCGCTGGTCGGAACGCTGCTCTCGTTCCTGACGTACGCCGTCGGGTTCGCCGCGCGGCCGCTCGGGGCGCTCGTGTTCGGGCACTTCGGGGACCGGCTCGGGCGCAAGAAGCTGCTCGTGCTCAGCCTGCTGATGATGGGCGGGGCGACGTTCGCGATCGGACTGCTGCCGACGCACGCGACCGTGGGGTCCGCCGCGCCCGTGCTCCTCACCACGCTGCGGCTGGTCCAGGGATTCGCGCTCGGCGGGGAGTGGGGCGGAGCCGTACTCCTCGTGTCCGAGCACGGGGACGCGAAGCGGCGCGGATTCTGGGCCTCGTGGCCGCAGACCGGCGCTCCGGCCGGCCAGCTGCTCGCGACCGGTGTGCTCTCCGCGCTCACCGCGCTGATCTCGGACGCCGCGTTCACCTCGTGGGGCTGGCGCGTGCCGTTCCTGCTCTCCGGCGTGCTCGTGATCGTAGGACTGTGGATCCGGCTCTCCGTCGACGAGTCGCCGGTCTTCAAGGCCGCGCTCGCCGCAGCCGAGGAGCGCAAGGCCGCTGACGCGCAGGCCGCCGCGCAGGCCGAGAAGATGCCGCTGGTCGCCGTCCTCAGGCACCACTGGCGCGATGTGCTCATCGCCATGGGAGCCCGGATGGCCGAGAACATCAGCTACTACGTCATCACCGCCTTCATCCTCGTCTACGCGACCACCCAGGCCGGCCTCTCCAAGCAGACCGCCCTCAACGCCGTCCTCATCGGATCCGCGATCCACTTCGCCGTCATCCCGCTGTGGGGCGCCCTCTCCGACCGGATCGGACGCCGCCCCGTCTACCTCCTCGGCGCCGTCGGCGTCGGGCTGTGGATGTTCCCCTTCTTCGCCCTCATCGACCAGAAGTCCTTCGGCGGCCTGCTGCTCGCCGTCACCGTCGGCCTGATCCTGCACGGCGCGATGTACGCGCCCCAGGCCGCCTTCTTCTCCGAGATGTTCGCGACCCGGATGCGCTACTCCGGCGCCTCCATCGGCGCCCAGTTCTCCTCCGTCGCCGCCGGCGCCCCCGCCCCGCTCATCGCGGTGGCCCTGCTCGACGGCTACGACAGCTCGACCCCGATCGCCCTCTATGTGATCGCCGCCGCGCTGCTCACCGTCGTCGCCGTGCTCTGCGCCCGCGAGACCCGCCACCGGGACCTCGCCGACGTCACGCCGGAGGCCGCTCCCGCGGACGCCGTCCGCGTCGACGCCTGACCGGTAGTCAAGACATCAAGACAGCAGGACAGCAGGGCCCCACTCCGAGGAGTGGGGCCCTGCTGACGTCTCTGACTCGACCTACTCGCAGATCACCTTGTCCCGCGGCGTGTAGTGCGTGCTGAAGGTCTCGCGCTTGACTTCCGTGCCGCCGTTCTTGAAGACCCGGTCGACCTTGATGTCGAAGCCCTCCAGCGGATCCTGCACCTCGCACTTGTCCGCGAGCTTGCCCTTGCGCTCGCCGGGCGGCGTGACGTTCGTGCGCGGGCCCGCGACCGCCTCGACCGAGTCGTACCTCTTCGTGCCGAGGAAGCTCACCGTCACCGACGAGTCCGTCGAACTCGCCTTGATGTAGATCGGCTTTCCCGTGTCGTTGCGGAACCTGAGGTCCAGCGTGCCCCACGCCACCGTCGCCTCCCGGCCGGCCGGGTAGCGCTCGATGTAGAAGGAGTGCGCGCCGTGCTCGACCGGCTGCACACCGGCGAAGAACAGGGCGTTGTAGACGGTCGTCGCGACCGCCGAGACACCGCCGCCGGGGGCCTTCTGGTACTGCCCGTCCATGATCATCGTGCCGTCGACGAAGCCGTTCGCCTCGGTGCGCTCGCCGACCGTGCGGTTGAAGCTCCACACCTCGCCCGGCTGCACGACGGAGCCGTTGATCAGCTCGACCGCCCGGCCGATGTTGGTCGTGCGGTACGGCGCGGTCGGGAAGTGCACCGTGAACGTCGACATCTGCTCGGTGATGCCGAGCCGCGCGAGCGACTCGGCCGAGACCTTCGGCGGGGTCACGGTGGTGGCGACCGCCGCGGTACGGGCCGTGGCGCCCTGCTTCGTGAGCAGCGGCTGTACGGCGCGGCCGAGGGCGTCGGCGGACACCTGGCGGCCCGGGCGGCCGTCCTGCTCCACCACGACCTTTCCGTCCCGCACCCCGAGCCGTGCCTCGACCGGACCGCCGGTCACGGCGTGCAGCGGGCGGGCCACGTCCGGGTCCCGCATCAGGGACTTCGCGTCGAGGGCCGGGGTGAGCCGGCCGCCCTCGGACCTCACGTCCAGGTGGTCGCCGAGCGTCGCCGCGGCGATCGACAGGCGCTTGCCGTCCGCGGTGAGGGTGACCGGGCCCGACATCGCCGGGTCCGCGAACTCCTTCACGAAGCGGGAGACCTCGGCCGCGCCCACCTTCGGCTGCGTCACGGAGACCGGCAGCGTCAGCGGTGCGGCGGCGCCGCCGCCCGCGCCCGGATAGGCGGCGCGCAGCACGTCGACCGCCTTGTCGGTGTCCAGCTTCCGCCCGTCCTGGGCCTGGGTGACGACCGCCTTGCCGTCCTTGAAGGCGACAGCGCCCTCGCGGACCGTGCGGTCCTGCTGCCGCGCCGTGGCGGCGAGCGCGGCCCTGGCCTTCGTACCGTCGAAGGAGACGACCGGCTCGATGTCCCGACTGCCGGAGGAGAAGAGCCGGCCGATCACGGTGACCGGGTCGCGGGACGGGTCGGCGGCCCGGTCGGCGGTGGCGGCCACGTCGACCGTGAGCCCCGCCGCGGCCGGATCGACGGTGGTCGTGGTGTCGCCGACGGCGACCCGTACCGGGTCCTTCCAGGCGGCGGGGGCCGCGGCGGTGAGGCGGGCGGCGGCCTCGGCGCGGCTCAGGCCGCCGATGTCGATGCCGTTCACGCGGGTGCCCTGGGATATGTCGTCCCCGGTGGCGACGAGTCCCGCGACGTACAGTCCGCCGGCGACGGCCGCGACCGCCCCGGTCGCGATCGCCGCCTTGCGTATGTGGCCGCGGCGCCCGTGCGGGCCCGCGGCGGCGGTGTGGTCGGTCGTGGAGCGGCGCACACACCCTCCCGGTGCGATGAGGAGTCAGGGGTCCTTTCGACCGTACGCGGAAGTGGGGGAAAAGATCTAGATAGTCCCTTTTATTCCTTGGGTGACACTCCTCTCACCGCCCGGGAACTAAGGTGGCTCGGTGCCCACCTCCCTGATCGGCCCGCAGTCCGTCGACCGCGCGCTCGCCATCCTCGACGCCGTCGCGGACGCCGACCGGCCCGTCGGCGCCAAGACGCTGGCCCGGACGCTCGGCTGCGCCCTGTCGACCGTGTACCACCTGACCGGTCCGCTGATCGCCCGCGGGCATCTCGCCCGTACCCCCGAGGGGTACGTCCCCGGCCCGCGCGTCCCCGCCCTGCACCGCGCCTACCAGCGGCACCACGGCCTGGGGCACGGCCTCGGCGGCCCGGTCGCCGAACTGCTCGGGCACCTGCGCCGCACCGCCGGCGCCGAGGCCTACTTCACCGCGTACCGCGACGGCCGGATCACCGTGGTCGACACCACCGCGCCGGTCACCGACACCGCCCACCCCTTCGCCCCGGGCCCCGAGGCCCGCGCCCACGCCACCGCGCACGGCAAGGCGCTGCTCGCCGAACTGCCCCGGGCCGCCCGCCGCCGTTACCTCGACGCGCACGGCATGGCCCGCTTCACCGACCGTACGATCACCAGCCCCGAGCGCTTCGAGGCGGAGCTGGCGCGGGTGCGCGACCGGGGCTTCGCCGTCTCGGTGGGGGAGGCGGACCCCGCGTACACCTGCTTGGCCATCGCGCTCCCCGTCCCGCGTGCTGCCACCGAGGACGGCGTCGTCCGCGCGCTTTCCGTGTCGCTCCCCACCACCGACTTCCGGCGTCGGCACGGCGAGCTGCGCGCCGCGCTCGCCCGCGCCGTTCCCCTCTTCACGGCGAGTGTCACGGCGAGCTTTCCGACCCTGCCGGAATCCTGAGCGGCACGAGTGGCCGGGCCGGCGCCCGCGCCGCACCATGAGCGCATGATCTTCATCGCCGTACGCTTCACCGTCCGCCCCGAGCTCGCCGACAGCTGGCTCGACCGCGTCGCCGACTTCACGAGCGCCACCCGCGCGGAGCCCGGCAACCTCTTCTTCGACTGGTCCCGCAGCGTCGACGACCCGAACCAGTTCGTCCTCCTGGAGGCCTTCGCCGACCCCGAGGCCGGCGCCGCCCACGTCGCCTCCGACCACTTCAAGGCCGGCCTCGCCACGATGGGCGAGGCGATCGCCTCGACCCCCGAGATCATCAACGTCGAGGTCCCCCAGCAGAGTTGGGGCGCGATGGCGGAACTCGCCCGCTGACGTCCGCCGCGTGCGGCGGCGTGACCGGCGCCGGGCGCGGCACAGCCGCAGCGCGCTCCGAGGGCCGCCTCAGGGCGGGGCCCCGCCTCGCCCGCGTCGACGGCATCGTCGGGGCTCCGCGCGACGGGAGCCGGAACGGCCCCACGCCGTCGGCCACTGGCGACGCCTGCGCGAACGACTCCGCTCGTACGGCAGAAGCCGTCGCCCGCATGCCGTCCGGCTCGGCCTCAGCCCGCCAGCCCTGCCCGGTGGGGGCGCGGCCCCATGGCGTCGGCTCGGCGTCAGGCCGCCTGCCGCCGCGTGGCGTCGACCGCCGCCTCGGGGTGCGCCCCTGCCCGGTGGGGGCAGCGGCGGCCGCCACCCCTCCGCGCCGTTCGGGTGCTTCCAGCGGGCGGCCCGACCCGCGGCGGGGTCGAATCGTGGCATGGCACCCTTCGACAGGCCCCGTACCGGCGGCTCCCCACCACGCATCGCCGCCGGCGACACCTGGTGGTACGCCGCCGTCGCCGGTGAGGCCGCCGGATCGTTCAGCGCCCGTATCCGCATACGCATGCGGCGCGCCTGCCTCGCCGCCGTCCTCCTGCTCACCGTCGCCTACGCCGGGCTCGTGCTCACCGCGACCGGCCGGCGCTGGGGGGACGCCGCGCTCGCCGGCCGGCTCGCCGACCCGGCCGTCGCCCGTTTCCTACGCGAGCATCCCTCGCTCCAGGGCCTCGGCACCCTCTCGCTCCTCCTCGCCGTCCTGCTGCTCGTCGCCCTCGGCGTGCTCCGCAAGCGGTACGCGCACCTCGCCGCCGCGCTCGGCACCGTCGCCGCCGCCCTGCTCACCGCCGAGCTGCTGCAGCGCCACGCGCCTGGCCCCCGCACCCTCGACGCCGCCGGGATCGCCGTCCCCAGCGGCTTCCCCAGCAGCCCCGCCGTGCTCGCCGCCGGCACTGCCCTCGGGCTTGCCCTCCTGGTGCCGTTCCGGCTGCGCACCGTCGCCGTCGGCCTCGGCGCCCTGTGGGCCGCCGCCCTCGGCGCGTACTCGATCGCCTCCGGACGCCACCACCCCGGCGACGTCATCGCCGCCGACCTGCTCGTCCTCGCCGCCTTCGCCGCGCTCACCGCCCTGCTCGCCCGCAAGGGCAGGATCCGGCCCGCACCCCGGCGCGGCCTGCCCCCGCAGCGGCTCCTGGTCAGCCTGCCGCTCGCCCTGCTCGCCCTCGCCGGCCTGGCCGCCGGCGCCTATCTGCTCGGCGACTGCCTGCCCGCCGCCACCGGCCCGCTCCCCGCCGACCTGCCCCGGGCCGCCCACCGCTGCGGCCAGGCGCTCGCCGCCGGGACCGGCGCCGCCGTCGCCCTCGTGTTCCTGGGCCTGCTCCGCCACGTCGACCTCGACCCGGGCACCACCCCGTACCGGATCGCCCACCCCGTACCCGAGGACCCCTTTTCCGAGGAGCCCGAACACGAGATATCTTGATGTCGAGCAATCTTGCAGACGCAGACGCAGACGTGGAGCGGAGCACACCCGGTGACTGACTCGACCATCATCTACACGCACACTGACGAGGCGCCCGCCCTGGCGACCTACTCGTTCCTGCCCGTGGTCCAGGCCTACGCCTCGACCGCCGGCGTGAACGTCGAGACGCGTGACATCTCCCTGGCCGGGCGCATCATCGCCTCCTTCCCGGAGCGTCTCCAGGAAGGCCAGCAGGTCGCCGACGCCCTCGCCGAGCTCGGCGAGCTGGCGAAGAAGCCCGAGGCCAACATCATCAAGCTGCCGAACGTCTCGGCCTCCATCCCGCAGCTCAAGGCCGCGATCGCCGAGCTCCAGGCCCAGGGCTACGCCCTCCCGGACTACCCGGACGACCCGCAGAGCGACGAGGACAAGGACGTCCGCGCCCGCTACGACAAGATCAAGGGCTCGGCCGTCAACCCGGTCCTGCGCGAGGGCAACTCCGACCGCCGCGCTCCCGCCGCCGTCAAGAACTACGCCAAGACCCACCCGCACCGCATGGGCGTCTGGACCCCCGAGTCCAAGACCAACGTCGCCACCATGGGCGCGGACGACTTCGCCACCACCGAGAAGTCCGCCGTCATCGCCGAGGACACCACCCTCCGCTTCGAGCACGTCGCCGCCGACGGCACCGTGACCGAACTGCGCGAGCCGCTGAAGGTCATCGCCGGCGAGGTCGTCGACGCCGCCGTGCTGCGCGCCGCCGCGCTCGACACCTTCCTCGCCGAGCAGGTCGCCCGCGCCAAGGCCGAGGGCGTGCTCTTCTCCGTGCACCTCAAGGCCACCATGATGAAGGTCTCCGACCCGATCATCTTCGGCCACGTCGTGCGCGCCTTCTTCCCGCAGACCTTCGCCAAGTACGGCGAGGTGCTCGCCGGCGCCGGCCTGTCCGCGAACGACGGCCTCGGCAGCATCTTCAAGGGCCTGGAGGCCCTCCCGCACGGCCTCGGCGAGGAGATCAAGGCCTCCTTCGACGCCGAGATCGCCGCCGGCCCGGCCCTCGCCATGGTCGACTCCGACAAGGGCATCACCAACCTGCACGTGCCGTCCGACGTCATCGTCGACGCCTCGATGCCGGCCATGATCCGCACCTCCGGCCACATGTGGGGCCCGGACGGCCAGGAGGGCGACACCCTCGCCGTCCTCCCGGACAGCTCCTACTCCGGCGTCTACCAGGCCGTCATCGAGGACTGCCGCGCCCACGGCGCCGTCGACCCGTCGACCATGGGCTCCGTCCCGAACGTCGGCCTCATGGCGCAGAAGGCCGAGGAGTACGGCTCCCACGACAAGACCTTCGAGATCGCCGCGGCCGGCACCGTCCGCCTCGTCGACGCCGCCGGCACCACGGTCCTGGAGCAGGAGGTCGCCGAGGGCGACATCTTCCGCTCCTGCCAGGCCAAGGACCTGCCCATCCAGGACTGGGTCAAGCTGGCCGTCACCCGCGCCCGCGCCACCGGCGCCCCGGCCGTCTTCTGGCTGGACGAGAACCGCGGCCACGACGCCCAGATCATCGCCAAGGTCAAGCAGTACCTGCCGGAGCACGACACCGAGGGCCTGGACATCCGGATCATGTCCCCGGTCGAGGCCACGAAGTTCTCCCTGGAGCGCATCCGCCGCGGCGAGGACACCATCTCGGTCACCGGCAACGTCCTGCGCGACTACCTGACCGACCTCTTCCCGATCCTGGAGCTGGGCACCAGCGCCAAGATGCTCTCCGTCGTCCCGCTGATGGCGGGCGGCGGCCTCTTCGAGACCGGCGCCGGCGGCTCCGCCCCGAAGCACGTCCAGCAGCTGGTCAAGGAGAACTACCTGCGCTGGGACTCGCTCGGCGAGTTCTTCGCGCTCGCCGCCTCCTTCGAGTTCCTGGCCACCAGCACGGGCAACACCCGCGCCCAGGTGCTCGCCGACACGCTCGACCGCGCCACCGGCACCTTCCTCAACGAGGACAAGTCGCCGACCCGTCGCCTCGGCGGCATCGACAACCGCGGCAGCCACTTCTACCTGGCCATGTACTGGGCCCAGGAGCTGGCGAAGCAGACCGACGACGCGGAGCTGGCCAAGGCCTTCGCCCCGGTCGCCGAGACGCTCTCCGCCAACGAGCAGAAGATCGTCGAGGAGCTCATCGCGGTCCAGGGCTCCCCGGCCGACCTCGGCGGCTACTACCAGCCCGACCCGGCCAAGGCCGCGGCCGTGATGCGTCCGTCCGCCACGTTCAACGAGGCCATCGCGTCCCTCGCCTGAACCTCGCGGTGACACGTTCCGCCCCGGCCGGAAGCTTTCCGGCCGGGGCGGTCCTGTCCGGGCTGTCCTGTCGGTGGCGCATCCGTCCACCGGGTGTGAGTCTGGACAGATGAGCTGGGCATCATGGACGACCGCCGGTGTCTACACCGGGCGTGGCGGGGTGCTGACCGACGAGGGCGGTGTCGTCACGGGTGATCTGACCGTGCACACCACCTATGCCGACGGTGAGGCACGTGTGGCCGTGCAGTACAGCGGCGCTTCCGACTGGTTCACCATGTCGGGCAGTCCGGTTCCCTGTGGGACGGAGGAGGAGAGCCGCGACCTGCACGACGCGGTGGTGGCGGCGGTACGGGAAGGGAACGGCGCCACGGTGCCGACCCTGCCGCATCTGTCGCCGTAGCCGTGGTCGGCGTCGCCCTCGTGCCGGTGTGAGATCCGTGCGTGAAAAAGTGTTGTCCGGACCGCTCCCGGCGGTCTCCTGACCGCGGGCCGCATCCGGCGGCCGGCGCTGCGGGGGACGCAGCGGGCGACGAGGGAGCACAAGGACATTGCAGAGCGACGAGCACCGCACCGCCGCACTGGTCGAGGCGGCGCGGGCGGGTGACGCACGCGCCGGCGACGAGCTCGTACGGGCCTACCTGCCGCTCGTCTACAACATCGTGGGCCGGGCCCTCGACGGGCACGCCGACGTGGACGACCTCGTCCAGGAGACGATGGTCCGTGCCCTTGACGGGCTGCCCACACTCCGCGACCCGGCCCGGTTCCGGTCCTGGCTCGTCGCGATCGCCATGAACCGGATACGGCACCGGTGGCGGGAACGCCGGCAGGCGCCGCTGCCCGGCCTCGACCGGGCCGAGGCGCTCGCCGACCCGGCGGGCGACTTCACCGAACTCGCGATCCTGCGGCTGCGGCTCACCGGCCAGCGCCGCGAGGTCGCCCGGGCGACCCGCTGGCTCGACGGGGACGACCGCGAGGTCCTCTCGCTGTGGTGGCTGGAGGCCGCCGGTGAACTCACCCGCGCCGAACTCGCCGCCGCGCTCGGCATCCCGCCCCGCCACGCCGCCGTGCGCGTCCAGCGCATGAAGGAACGTCTGGAGACCGGCCGCGCGATCGTACGGGCGCTCGCCGCCACGCCGCCCTGCCCCGCCCTCGCAGCAACCACCACCCCCTGGGACGGCACCCCCTCGCCGCTGTGGCGCAAACGCCTGGCCCGCCACCTCGCCACCTGCCCCCACTGCGCCCCGACCCGCTCGGGCCTCGCCCCGGCGGAAGGCCTGCTGGTGGGCCTGGCGCTGGTCCCGCCGGTGATGGCGTGGGCGGGATGGGGCAGCGCGGCCCCGACGATGGAGGCCGCGGCGGCGTCATGGCCGACGGGGGAGAGCGGGCCGCTGGGGCCGGCCCCGGGCGGCGGCTCGGCGCCCGCGCCCGGGGCCGTGCCGGAGCCTGGGGCTGTGGCTGGGGCGGGCCCCGGTGGCGGGTCCGGCGCCGGGTCGCCTGGGACGGGGGCCGAGTCCGGGCCGTGGGCCGGGCATGGGCCTGGCGGCGGCTCTGCGCCCACGACCGCGTCCGGCTCCGCGCCTGCGCCTGGCAACGGGTCCGGACCCGTGCCCGCGGCCGGCAGCCGCACCCGGCTGCTCGTCGGGGGTGGGGCCGTCGTCGCCCTCGGGGCCGTTCTGCTTCTTCTGGTGCCTGACGGGGCCTCGGACCGTGCCCTGGCCCGGCCGGCGGCTTCGCCGACCGGCGCGCCGGCCGTCACCCGTAGCGCCGTGCCGTCTGCGCCGCCCACCACCCCGACCCCGACGCCGTCGCCCACACCCACCCGTACTCAGGTCCCGCGCCCGACCACGGAGGAGCAGGTCACCCGGCTCGTCAACCGGCACCGGGCCGATGCGGGTTGCGGGCCGTTGCGGATCGAGCCGCGATTGTCCGCCGTGGCCCGGGACTTCGGGCGGGACATGGCAGAGCGGCGCTACCTCGCTCACACCGACCCGGAGGGCACCGACTCCGGCACGCGCCTGACGGCCGAGGGCTACTCCTGGAGCGCCTGGGGCGAGAACCTGGCGCGGGGCGAGAGCGGGCCGGACTCCGTCGTCGCCGACTGGATGGCTGACCCGCCGCACCGCGCGAATCTGCTCGACTGCCGTTACCGGCACACCGGCGTCGCCGCCGTGCCCGGCCCCGACGGCACCGTCTGGGTGCAGGAACTCGCCACACCGCTGAGGCCGTAGCCCGGGCTCGGGCCCAGGCTCGGGTTCGGGCTCAGCGGCCCTTGGCGAAGTCCTGCACCCACCAGGGGCCGTTGCCCGCGAGGTTGACGCCCACGCCGATGTCCTCGAACGAGCAGTCGAGGATGTTCTTGCGGTGCGCCTCGCTGTTCATCCACTCGTCCATCGCCTGCGCGGCCGAGTGCGGACCCCGGTGGATGTTCTCGCCCCAGGCCGACCAGGTGTACCCGGCCGCCGTGATGCGGTCGCCCGCGTCGTGGCCGCGCCGGTCGGCGTGCGCGTAGGAGTTGCGCGCCGCCATGTCGTCGGCGTGGGCCTGCGCCGCCGTGTGCAGTCGGGGGTCGGAGCGGAGCGGGGCGCAACCCGCCTTCTTCCGTTCGGTGTTGACGAGCCGCACCACCTGCGTGCCGTACTGTCCCGGGTCGTCGACCACGGCCGCCGCCGGGGCCGCGCCGACCACCTGATCGGGGGCCGGCGGACGGGCCTGGCCCGCCACGTACACCCCGGTGAGCACCGTGAGCGCCGCGGCCAGAGTGCCCGCCGCCGGCACCGTCGTACGGAAGGAGGGCGCGACACCCGGGCCGCGCCACCGGGTCCGGGCGCGGCGCCGGTGCCGTCCGCCCGCGGCCTCGCCCCCGCCCCCACTCGGGCCGGGGCGGTCGGCGGGCCGGGCCGTGTCGTACGCGTCGTGCTGCATGGAGCTCCGCTCTCTCGTCCGTCGGGGCGCCGCCGGCGTCCGGTGCCGGGCGGGCCACCGGGGCGACGCCGGTCATACTGTCCGGTCGGAGAGAGCGCGACACTCCTCGTCAATCCTGCGGGTCAACCTCCTGCGGCACCACCGCGACCGGGCAGGGCGCCAGATGGAGCGCGGCGTGCGCCACCGAACCGATCCGCGGGCCGATCGCGCCGCGCCGCGCCCGACGGCCCACGACGAGCAGCTGCGCCGAGCCGGACCCGGAGAGCAGCACCTGGCCGGCGCTGCCCATCTCCACGTGCTCGGTCACCGCGACCTCGGGGAAACGCTCCCGCCACGGCGCGAGCGCCTCGCGGAGCGCCTTCTCCTCGTACGGCACGAGCCCGCCCGCCTCGTCGGCGAGCGCGAGGGACCCGGGGCTGAACGCGAACAGCGGCGGCAGGCTCCAGGCCCGCACCGCCCGCACCGAGGCCCTGCGCGCCGCCGCCGTCTCGAAGGCGAAGCGCAGCGTGGCCGCGCTGTCCTCCGGCGTGCCGTGCTGGCCCACCAGGATCTCCCCGGCGGGCGTGTCGGCGGGCGCGCCGTCGCGGGAGCGGACCGCGACGACCGGCACCGTGGCCGCGGCGATGACCTGCTGCCCGTACGAGCCGAGCAGGAAGCCCGCGAGGGCGCCCTGGCCGCGCGAGCCGAGGGCGAGCAGGTCGGCCCGGCCGGTGGTCCCGAGGAGCGCCGCGACCGGGGTGTCGCCGATCAGTTCGGTGGTCAGGGCCAGGTCCGGATGGCGCTCGGCGAGCGTCGCGCCCGCCGAGTTCAGCACCTCGCGGGCGGCCCGCAGGCCCTCGGTGGGGTCCTGGACGAGCGGCAGGTCGAGCGGCTCCCACCGCCACGCGTGGACGAGCCGGAGCGGCAGGTCCCGGTGCGTCGCCTCCCGCGCGGCCCAGTCCGCCGCGGCCAGGCTCTCCGGGGAACCGTCCACTCCCGCGACGATCTCACGACTCATCAGGCTGCCTCCGTCATCGGTTCGGCGTGCGGCCCGCCTCCGTCCGGCGGACCCACTGCGTTCAGCATGTGCCCATCGTCCACCCCGTGGCAGGGCCGGACGTCCCGACCTGCCGTGTCCTCGGTCCCGGGCCCTGGGCCGTGTCCCGGAAAGTCCCCCAGGCTTCGCCCGGGAGGGCCCCCACCTCTGGAGCTTCGCCTGGGTGGGGTGCCACCAGCGAAGGCGGGGGCGGGCTCCTGCCCGCGACGCCTGACACGCGCGCCGCGAACCCTGCCCAAGGGCAGACGGCGCTCCTTTCCGGACTCGGCCTGGGCCGGCAGGGTGAGTCCCGCGTGCGCACCGTTGAGGCAGTGGTCGCCGATGTCGCGCAGCCGGTGGTCCGGCGGCACGGGCGCGGCACCGTACGGGCCGCCGTCTCGGCCGCCGCGCCCAGGAAACGGGAGGTCCAGGACAACGCGCAGTGGTGGGCGAGGAGTTCGCCCACGGATCCGTCGGCGGCCGAGATCTTGGTGACTGGACGGTGTGGTGGCGGACCGGCCAGGTCGGGTCAGGGGTTGGTCCAGGCCTCGGGGTCCGCCGCGAGCGCCACCACCTCGGGCGGCAGCTTCGCGGTGGCGATCTCGGCGAGCGAGACGCCGTCGAGCACCTGGCGTACGTTCGCCCGCAGCGCGACCCACAGGGTGAGCAGGGACTCGGCCGGACCGGTGTACGACAGTTCCGGCGGCCGTACTCCGCGCACCGACACCAACGGCCCCTCCACGCAGCGGATCACGTCCGCCACGGAGATCTCCTCGGCCGGCCTCGCCAGCCAGTAGCCGCCGCTCCCGCCGCGCTGGCTGTGCACCAGGCCGCCCTTGCGCATGTCGCCGAGGATGCCCTCCAGGAACTTGTGCGAGATCCCCTCGACCTCGGCGATCGCCTCCGCCTTCACCGGCCCGGAGCCCTGGGCCGCGGCCAGCTGGAGGGCGGCCCGCACCGCGTAGTCGGCCCTGGCTGAAATGCGCATGCGCGCATTATGCCCGCGCACGCTCCGGGCGCCCGAGTCCCGGCGCCCGAGTCCCGGCGCCCGAGCCCGGAGCGGGTCGGCCCGGAGCGCCCGCCACCGTCCTCGTACCGGGCCTGTACCGAGACCGCGAGACCGCGAGAAGGCCCGGAGCCGCGTAGCCGCCCGACCGCCGTCCGACCGCCGGCCGGTCAGCCGAACCGGCGCCCGGCCAGCGGCTCGGTCGCGTCGCCGCCCCCGGCCCGTACCCCGCGCAGAAAGGCCTCCAGGGCCTCCACCGAGGTCCTGGCCGGCGTCCAGTCCAGTTCCCGGCGGGCTCGCTCCGTCGCCATCAGCGGCAGCCGGAGGACGGCGTCGAGCAGCTCCGGCGCGGCCGGCACCGCCCGCAGCCGCCAGGCGGCCGAAAGGGCTCCGCGCACCGCCGGGGTCGGCACCCGCACCGGCCGCGCGCCGAACAGCGCGCCGAGGACCTCCGCGTCGACCACCGGATCGGCCGCCAGATTGAACGCGCCGCGCACGTCGCGCAGCAGCGCCCGTACGTACGCGTCCGCCGCGTCGTCCGTGTGCAGTGTCTGGAAGCGCAGCCCGGGCACCTCCGGAAGCAGCGGAAGGAGTTCGGGCCGGAACAGCTGCCCCGGCACCCAGCGGCCCGCGAAGATCCGCCGCTGCCCGCTCGCGGACTCCTCCTTGAAGGAGAAGGCCGACCGCATCCGTACCACCCGGGTCTGGGGATGATCACGCTCGAAAGTGTCCAGAAGGCGTTCTACGTACGCCTTCTCGCGGGTGTACGCGGCCCCCGGCCAGCCGTGCGTCGGCCAGGACTCCGACACCGGCGCGCCGCCGCCCGGCCCGGGCGAGTAGGCGCCGACCGACGAGGCGCACACCAGGACCGGCACCCGGGCCGCCGCCATCGCGTCGAGCACCCGCACCGTGCCGAGCACATTGGTCGCCCAGGTCGTCACCGGATCGTGCGTCGGCCCGAACCGCCAGGCCAGATGCACCACCGCGTCCGCTTCCGCCACGTACTGCGCGAGGCGCGGCTCGTCGCCCTCCAGCGACAGGTCGACCTCCGCCCACGCGGTCCGGTCCACGGTCAGGCTCGGCCGGCGGCGGGACAGTCCGAGCACCGACCCGACCCGGGACTCCCGCGCCAGGGCGCGGACCACACTCGTCCCCACGTTGCCGGTGGCGCCGGTGACCACCACACGCAGCCGCTCGCTCGGGTTCATGTCTCGACCTTCCGTCATTCCGGGGGCCCGCGCACGCGGGAGCCCGCCCGCCGCCCGTCACCGACCGTGACGGCATCGCTCGCGCGGGTGAGGAAGTGACCCCACCATGGGGGATCACGGGGACAGACCCGTACCAGGAGGACCGGATGCTGCTTCCCGACCGCAACACGATCGACCGCCTGCTGCGCAGCTACCGCACGCAGGAACGGCTGGTCCTGGCCAGGCCGCACGACCTGGTGGCGCGCAGGCGGTTCGAGGACACGGCGTACACGCTGTGCGTCCTCATGGGGGAGCGCACCGCCCGCGCGGCCGTCCGCGCCGCCGAGCGCTACACCGCCGGTCCCGGCCCCACGCCGCTGCTGAAGGTGGGCGGTTCGACGCGGGCGCGCGGGGTAGCCGCCGAGTAGCCCCAGGGGTCACCGGGACCTGGGGCGTGCGGTGGGAGGTGGCGGCGATGGAGGGTGCACAGCTCTCGCCCCGCGAGCGGCGGATCCTCGCCGAGATCGAGGCGGACCTGGCCGCCGACTCCGGCCTCGCCCGGACCTTCGGCGGCGGCCGCGCCGGGTTGTCGGCCGGGTTGTCGGCCCGGCTGCGGACCGGCCGGCTTGGCGGGTCCCGGTCCCGGTCCCGACCGGGGGCCCGACCGCAGACCGGTGTGCTTGCCCGGTCCTGGTCCCGGTCCCAGACCCGGACCCCGCCACAGACCGGACCACGGACCCGGCTGCGGGCCCGGCTCGGCTCGGGGCGGCTCGCCGGGCCCGCGGCCGCCCTGCTCGCGCCCGTGGCGGTGCTCCTCCTGGTGGCCGCCGTCGTCACGACGGCCCCGGCCCTCGTCTGGGCCTTCGCCGTCGTGTGGGCGGTCACCCTGTTCTGTCTGCTCCGCGTTCTGCTGCGCTGGTCGCGCCGCCACCTGACCGGCGACGAACGCCCGCGCCCGGACGAGCCGGACGGCTGACGCCGGCCACGGGCAAGCGTCGCCACGCGCCGCTGACCGCCGGTACGGGCGGACGGCCGCCACGCGCTGACGGCCGGCACGGTCCGACCCCCGACACGGTCTGACCGCCCACACCGCCGACCGTCAGGCGGCAGGGCGCGGGAAGCGGGCGCGGACGGCGTCGATGCAGGTGTCGCGCGAGACCGGGCCGCCGAAACGGAGCCGGTCGTAGGGTGCGAAGTCCGGTTCGAGCACGTCCAGCTCGTCCACCAGGGCATGCAGCTCCTCACGCCACTCCGGCACGTCCGGCCGCGGGGCCGCGAGGGCCGCGCCGATCGCCGCCGTCAGTTCGGCCTTGTGCTGGATCGCCGCCGGAGTGATGTGGTGCAGACACACGTACTGGCCGCTGAGGTACGCCTCCCACTCCTCCTCGCCCTCGGCGGGGTCCGCCCAGTGCGCCGTGAACCAGGCCCGGAGCCGCTCCGGCCCACCCGCCCGTGCCGCGAGCTCGAACAGATCACCCGGCACCATCTCCGTCCCGTCCGAGCGCAGATAGCCGGGCAGCGGCAGCAGTCCGTCGAGCATCTGCCGCCGTACCTCGTCCGCGTCCCGGCCGCGCGCGGCGCACAGCCGCTCAAGAGGCACGAACTGCCCGTCCACATAGGCGTCGTCCTCCGCCGTCATGGGATGGACCCCGTTCACGGCCCGGAACCGCTCGGCCACCTCCGCCGCGTACCTGTTGTTCGTGCGCGTCCCCACGTCCCACTCCTCCCGGCGGGCCGCGCGGGGATCTCCCGGGCGGCCCTGCGGACACGCTAGGGGCCGGACCGTACGGCGCCCGCCGAACCGTGTCCGCCGAACCGTGTCCGCCGAACCGTGTCCGCCGAACCGTGCCCGTCGGGCCGTGTCCGACGGGCGGGTCCCCGGGTCGGCTGGGTCAGTTGCCGCGTGCGCCGAAGCGGCGCCACAGCCAGAGCGAGAGCGCCGCGCCGAGCGCCGACCCGACCAGGGCGAGGGGGAGGCCGGCGGCGGTGCCGGAGGGTGCCGCACTCTTGGCTGCGGCGCGCGGGGCCGCTCCGTGCACGCCGCCGCTCGCGGCCAGGGCGCGCAGCGGGTCGTCCGCCCCCTGGGGACCGGCCTGCGCCCGGACGGCGGGCCGCTCGGCGGCCTGTGCCGCCCGCGTCCGCGCGAAGTCCCGGGCCGCCGTCGGCGACAGGGACCCCACCGGCTGCACCTTCCCGGCCGCGCCGAAGCCCCAGTCGAGCAGTTCCCTGGCCTCCTCGTACACCGCGAGACCGCCGCCGCCCTGCGGGTTCATCACGGACACCACCAGGGTGCGCGAGCCGCGCTTGGCGGCCGCGATCAGGGTGTTGCCGGCGTTGGTCGTGTAACCGTTCTTCACCCCGATGAGCCCCGGGTAGCGGTCCACCCCGCTCTCGCCGGTGAGCAGCCGGTTGGTGTTGGCGATGCCGTACGACCACGAGCCGGCCGGGAAGTCGGCGTACCGGGTCGAGCAGTAGCGGGTGAACTGCGGATCCTGCAGACCGGTCCGTCCGAACACCGCCAGGTCGTACGCCGAGGAGACCTGGCCCGGAGCGTCGTAGCCGTCCGGCGAGACCACGTGCGTGTCGCGGGCGCCCAGGGCGCGGGCCTTGGCCTGCATCTTCCGGGACATCGCCGACCAGCCGCCGTTCATCGAGGCGAGCACGTGCACGGCGTCGTTCCCCGAGCTGAGGAACACCCCGTTCCACAGGTCCGACACCCTGTAGGTGTAGCCCTCCTTCAGTCCCACCAGGCTGCTGCCCTCGCCGATGCCGGTCAACTCGGCGTCGCTGACCGTGTGCCGCTCGTCGGGCTCGTGGTGCGGCAGCGCCGTGAGCGCGAACAGCGTCTTGAGCGTGCTGGCGGGCGGCAGCGGCTTGTGCGCGTTGCGCGCCGCGAGAACGTCACCCGTCGAGACGTCGGCCACCACCCAGGAGAGGGCTGTCAGGGACGGCACCGCCGGCGCGCCCCGGAGCGTCTGCACCTGGGTGCCGGGACGGTTCAGGAGCGCCGGGTCGACGAAGCGGGGGGCGGGCGGAGCGGGCTCGGTGACGCCGTCGGCGGCGCCGGACGGCGGCCCGGCGGCCGGGACGACGCCGGGGAGGACGGCCGGGACGGGGGAGGCGGCCGAGGCGGCCGAGGCGCACGGGACCGGCAGGGCGAGCAGCAGCGCCGCGGCACCGGCGGCGGTATGACGGACAGCTGGCGTGACGATCATTCAGCCACCGTAGGAACGCCGCCCGCAGGACGCAGGACGTAGTGCGCCGACCGGCGTAGTGCGGCGTGTCGGGGGGTGGTGGCGTGTCGAGCGGGGGCGCGTCGCCGTGCCGGGCCCTGATCCGCCGGGCGGGTTCGAGCCGGGCCCTCAGACAGCCCCCGGTCAGGCCCCGGACGAGCCCTGGAGGGCCCCTCGGGCGAGCCTCAGACGGCCCCCGGTGAGGCCCGGACGGGACCCTCGGTCAGGCCCTCGGCCGGGCCCCGGACGGTCTGTCGGTGCGGACAAGGCATCCTGGTGACGTGTCCTCACTCCCGTATCAGAGCAGGTCCGTTGACCCCGGCGGCTCCTCGGCGCCGACCGAGCGCATGATCGTCTGCGGCGACGACGTCCTCGCCCACCGGCTCTCCGCCGAACTCCACGAGATGTACGAAGCGCGCGTCACCCTCCTCGTGCCCGGGCCCGGCGACGCGCCCGGCCGGCCCGTCGCCCGTAACGGACGGGCCATGGCCCTCTTCGGGCGGGTCACCGCCGCCGTCACCCGCACGGCGGGTGCCGGGGCCGCGGGCGCGGCCGGCGTGGGGCGGGACGGGCGGACGATCCGGGTCGTGGAGACCGCCGAGATCGACGACGTGACCCTCCTCGACGCGGGCGTCGAACGGGCGGACGCGCTCGCCCTGGTCTTCGAGGACGACGAGCGCAACATCCGTGCCGCACTCACCGCCCGGCGGCTCAACCCGCGCCTGCGCCTGGTCATCCGGCTCTACAACCGGCGGCTCGGCCAGCACCTGGCCACCCTGCTCGACCAGGCGGCGGCCGTCGCGGAACCCGGCCTCGACCCGGAGAAGCGGGACGCCACCACGACGGTGCTCTCCGACGCGGACACCGCCGCGCCCGCGCTCGCGGCGACCGCCGTGGCCGGCAGCAAGAAGGTCATCCAGGCGGGCGGCCTCCTGCTGCACGCCGTCGACCGCACCCCGCCCGCGCCGGGCGAGGTCGCCGACCCCGGCCTGTGCACCCTCGCGCTCCTGTCGTCGACGGCCAACGACCCGGCCGGCTGCGAGGGCTCCGAGGCCAGCGGACCGCAGGGCCCGCGGCTGCTGCCCGGGGACGCCGAGGTCGCCGCCGCCACCGGGCGCGGCATCGTGGCGCTCGAAACGGTCCGTTACGAGGGCCCGGCGCAGGCCTCCGGCTGGCTCGGCGCCTCCGGGCTGCCGGTCGGTTCGCTGTTCTCGCGGCGCCTGCGCTGGTCGCTCGCCGGGGTGGCCGCCGCGGTCCTCGCCCTGACCCTGACCTCCACCTTCGCCACCGGGGACCATCCGCTGCACGCGGGCTATCTGATCCTGCTCGACATCTTCGCCATCGGCGATCCGGCGGTGGGCGAGCCGACCAGCCGACAACTGCTCCAGATCCTCGCCGGATTCGTCGGACTGCTTCTGCTGCCGGTGGTGATGGCCGCGCTCCTGGAGGCCTACGGCACCTTCCGCAGCGCGACCACCCTGCGCCGCCCGCCCCGAGGCCTGTCCGGTCATGTGGTGCTGCTCGGTCTCGGCAAGGTCGGCACCCGGGTGCTCGCCCGGCTGCGGCGCATGAACATCCCCGTGGTCTGCGTCGAGGCCGATCCCGAGGCACGGGGCCTCGCGCTCGCCCGGCGGCTGAGGGTGCCGACCGTCATCGGCGACGTCACCGAGGAGGGCGTCCTGGAGGCCGCCCGGATCCACCGCGCCGGCGCCCTGCTCGCCCTCACCAGCGTCGACATCACCAATCTGGAGGCCGCGCTGCACGCCCGCTCCGTCAGCCCCGGGCTGCGGGTGGCGCTGCGCCTCTACGACGACGACTTCGCCACCGCCGTCTACCGCACCCTGCGCACCGTCCACCCCGGCGCCCTCACCCGCAGCCGCAGCGTCTCGCATCTGTCGGCGCCCGCGTTCGCCGGGGCGATGATGGGCCGCCAGGTGCTCGGCGCCATCCCGGTCGAGCGGCGGGTGCTGCTGTTCGCGGCGCTCGACGTCGCAGGGCATCCGCTCCTGGACGGCCGCACGGCGGCCGAGGCCTTCGAGCCGGGCGCGTGGCGGGTGATCGCCCGCGGCAAGGCAGGGGTGCCGCTCGACCGCTCCGGCTACGGGCCGCTGTCCGAGGTCCCCGGCGACCGGGTCCTCGGCCCCGGCGACCGTGTGGTGGTGGCCGCCACCCGCCGCGGCCTCGCCGAACTCCACGGCCGCCGCACACGGAACCCGGGCGCCGCGGGCACGGCGGGCGAGTCGGGCGAGGCGGTGGGCGAGCCGGTGTCCTGACGGGCGGGCGTGACGGGCGGGCGTGGCGGGCGGGTGTGCGGTGGCGGGCACGGCGGGCGGGAACGGTGGGCAGGGAGCCGGCCGACGCACCGTACAACTCCGTACGGAAACGGTCGGGTTGACCCTAGGATCTGACCGTTCGTGCCCGAGCGGGCGCCGAAACCGTTCGGACCCGCTTCCGCACCCGCTTCCGCACCCGCTTCCGCAGTCAGGAGCCCTCCCTTGAACACCCCGCACACCGCCCCCGAGGGCAGACCGCCGCACCGCCTGGACCCGGCCGGCGGCTGCCCGCACGCGGACAACGCCCGGCTACTCGCCCAGGGCGCGGTCACCCCCGTGCTGCTCCCCGGCGACGTCGAGGGCATGGCGGTGCTCGGCCACGACGCCCTGCGCGACTTCCTCTCCCACCCCGAAGTGGCCAAGGGCGCCCACCACTTCACGGCCCTCGCCGAGGGCCGCATACCCGAGGGCTGGCCGCTGCGCACCTTCGCCACCGTGCAGGGCATGACCACCGCCGACGACGCCGACCACCGGCGGCTGCGCTCCCTGGTCAGCAAGGCCTTCACCCCGCGCCGCATCGAGGAACTGCGCCCGCGCGTCACGGCCCTGACCGCCACCCTGCTCGACGGCCTCGCCGAGGCGGCCCGCGCCGGCGACGGCGTCGCCGACCTGCGCCGCCACTTCGCCCTGCCGCTGCCTCTCGGCGTCATCTGCGAACTCCTCGGGGTGGACGGGACGCACCAGGAGCGCCTGCACCACCTCTCCAGCCAGATCGTCGCCACCGACCTCGGCCCCGAGCAGGTCGTCGCCGCCAACCGCGAACTGGTCGGACTCCTCGTCGCCATCGCCGCCGACAAGGCGGCCGCACCTGGTGACGACCTCATCAGCGCCCTGATCGCCGCCCGCGACGAGGGCGGCGACCGGCTTGCTCAGCCCGAGCTGATCGGGACTCTGGTGCTGCTGGTCATCGCGGGCCACGAGACCACCATGAACCTCGTCACCAACGCCGTACGCGCCCTGTGCGCGCACCCCGAGCAGCTCGCCCACGTCCGCGAGGGCCGCGCGGACTGGGGCGACGTGGTGGAGGAGACCCTGCGCTGGGACAGCCCGGTCAGCTACTTCCCGTTCCGCTATCCCGTCCGCGACCTCACCGTCGACGGCACCCTGATCCCGCGCGGCACCCCGGTGCTCGCCGGCTACTCGGCGGCGGGCCGCGACCCCAAGGCGTACGGCCCCGACGCCGACCGCTTCGACGTCACCCGCGGCCAGACCGTCAAGCACCTGTCGCTCGGCCACGGCCCGCACTTCTGCCTGGGCGCGCCTCTCGCCCGGATGGAGGCCACCCTCGCCCTGGAAGCCCTCTTCACCCGCTTCCCGGACCTCGGCCTCGCCGTCCCCGAGGCCGAACTGACCCGGCACGCCAGCTTCGTCGGCAACAGCGTGCGCGCCCTTCCGGTCCGGCTCGGCTGACCGGCCGGGCCCGCCGCCCCGGGCGGGCCCCTCACGCGGACCTTCCCCGCTCGGTGGCGGGGGAGGCCCGCAGCGCCGCGACCAGGCGCAGCAGATGCGCCTCGTTCCCCGCGAGTCCCGCGTCGCGCAGCGCCGCGTCCGCCTCCGCCATCGGATGCGTCAGCATCGCCGCCGCGTACGGCTCGAGCCGCGGGTCGGCGAGCACGGCCTGGGTGGACTCGAGCAGCCGGAGATAGGCCTGCGCTGCGGCGCGCTCGCGGCCGGTGACGGGCGTCATGTCGGGCTCCCTCTCGACGGACTGAGGCTGTCTCACCCCACCCTCTCGCACGGGTCTGACAATCGCGGTCAGGCCGCTCGCGGCGGGCCCGTCCCCGGCGCCCCGTCAGGCCCCGGCGAGCCGTGCGGCGAGGCGTTCGAGGAACACCCGTTGCCCCGCGACGAGCAGCGGTCCGGCCTCTGCGAGGCCGAACCAGCCGACCCGGTCGATCTCCGGGAAGTCCCGCAGGACGCCCGAGCCGCGCGGCCACTCCATGGTGAAGGTGCCCGGCACCACCCGCTCCGGATCGAGATCGGCCTCCACGGCCCAGATGGTGACGAGCTTTCCGTTGTGCTGCCGGTTCTCGCCGAGCGGGAGCCACGCGCCGTCCGGCGCCGGCAGGCCCAGCTCCTCCTCGAACTCCCGGCGCGCCGCGTCCTCGGGGGCCTCGTCGGGCTCGTACTCGCCCTTGGGGATCGACCACGAGGCCTCGGAACGCGCGGCCCAGAAGGGGCCGCCCATGTGCCCGATGAGCACCTCCGGGCCGCCGTCGGGGGCCACCGGGGTGCGGCGGAAGAGGAGGAGACCGGCGCTGCGCTTGTCGGACATACCGCCCAGTGTGGCGGAAGGGGGCGCACTCGCCCACCCTGCCTCGGGGCCCGCCTGCACACCCCGTGTCGGGTCGTGTCCGGCACACTGCCCGGACATCCCGCCCGGGCATCCCGCCCGGGCATCCCGCCCGGGCATCCCGCCCGGGCATCCCGCCCGGCCCCGCCGGACGCGTCGGGAGATTTTGACGCGTCGGAGAACTCCGACGTATCGTTGCGGCATGCCCACCGATGTGTTCGGCGTGCTGGCAAGTCCCGTGCGCCGCAGACTGCTGGAAGCCCTCCGTGAGGGCCCGCGCTCCACGGGCGATCTGGCCGGGCTGTTCGAGCTCGGCCGGCCCGCCGTCTCCGAGCACCTGGCCGTCCTCAAGACCGCCGGCCTGATCCGCGAGGAGCCGCGCGGCCGCCACCGCTACTACCACCTGACGGCCGGCCGACTGGCCGAGGTCAGTGACTGGCTGCACCCCTTCGAGCACTACTGGAAGCAGCGTCTGGACGCCCTGGCCGACCTGCTGGACGAGGAGAACGAGACATGACCGACAAGCCCGCCGCCGACACCATCGACCTCGCGAGGTTCCTGCCCCACCCGCCGGCCGCCGTCTGGGCCGCCCTCACCGACCCCGCGCTGCACGCGCGCTGGTGGGCGGCCGGCGACATCAAGCCGGTCGTCGGCCACCGCTTCACCCTGGACATGGGCAACTGGGGCGAGCAGCCCTGCGAGGTGACCGAGGTCGAGCCCGAACGCCTCCTCGCCTACCGCTTCGCCGAGGGCACCCTCGACACCACCATCACCTGGCGCCTCGCCCCCGAGGGCCGGGGCACCCGCCTCTTCCTCACCCACGCGGGCTTCGACCTCGACTCGCCCATGGGGCGCAAGGCCATCGAGGGCATGGGCGAGGGCTGGCCCCACGTCCTGGACGGCCTGGCCGCCCTCCTGGACGAGACCGCCTGATCAGTCCCTCCGTCCCTCCGTACTTCCGTACGAGGTTTCAGGCGTGGGCCCGGCAGAAGGCACGCACCGCCGCCGTGAAGGCCTCCGGCGCCTCCACGTTGCTCATATGGCCCACGCCCGGGATCACCACCAGCTCGGCGCCCGGGATCGCCTCCTCGAAGGCGCGGGCGACGCCGAGCGGGGAGCGCGCGTCGAGCTCACCCCAGAGGAGCAGCGTCGGGACGGCGATCCGGGGCAGGAGGTCGGTCTCGTCGGCCTCCGCCATCAGGGAGAGCTCGGCGGCCATGGTCTCCGGCCGTACGTCCCTGTTCATGGCGTCCAGGAGGGGCGCGAACCGCTCGGGCGGGCCGTCCGCGTACAGGCCCGGCAGCGTCGGGTCGAACTCCTCCCGCGGCGCGGCGAGCATCCGGCGCGCGCCCTTGACGCGCGCCGCGACCTCCTCCGGTGGCAGCGAGCCCTTCCACCCGGCGTACGTGTCCACCATCAGCAGCGACCTCACCAGGTACGGCCACCGCCGGTACAGCTCCAGGACCACCGTGCCGCCCCAGGAGAGCCCGGCGACGTGGGCGGGCCCGAGCCCTACATCCTCGATGACGCCGGCGAGCGCGTCCGCGAAGTCCTCCAGACCGAAGCCCTCCGGCAGGTCACCGGACCGTCCGGCCCCCGGCTCGTCCCAGGCCACCACGGTGAACTCGTCCGCCAGCGCCTCGACCTGCGGCTCCCACATCCGCCCGTCGAGCCCGGCCCCGTGCGCCAGCACGAGCAAGGGACCGTGCCCCGCCCGCGTATAGGCGACGTCGACGCCGTCGACCCGCACCCGTGTCCGTACCGCATCCATGCCCTCAGGCTAGGCCGCGCCCGCGGCCCCCGCCGCGCGGCGGGCGACGATGAGCGCGCCCCGCGCGCTCTCCGCCGACGCCAGCGTCAGCTGCGCCTCCACCGCGAACCCGGCCGCGGCCAGCCGCTCCACCAGCTGCTCCGGACGGCGGAGGTGCACCTGGAGGTGCATCGGGTGGCCGCCGTAGCCCTCGGTCTTCAGACGGGTCTCGTCGCCCGAGTGCGCGAGGACAGGTCGATCCCCAGAGCGTCCAGGCCGAGGTCCCGCAGATGCGCCGTGATCCGGCCCGGCCCGCAGCCCAGGTCCGCGACCGGGCCGCCGCCGGAGGTCCGTACGGAGTGGGCGAAGAGCGCGAGCAGCGCCCGCTCGTAGGGCGTGCGGTCGAGCAGGTCGCGGGTCAGCTCCGCGTAGTCGGCGGCCACCGTGTCGTACGAGGTACGGGTGTCGGTGAGCCAGGATTCCTCGGCGTCCGGGACGTTGTTCACCCCCGCAGGCTACGTCCCGCGGGCTACGGCCCGAGTGTCACCACCACCGGCCCGCCCGCCGGGTCCGCGTCCGGTGCCCAGACCGCCGCATGACGGAGCGAACGGTGCGGTACGAGCAGGGCGGGGAGGCGCCGCTCGTACAGCAATCGCTCATTCTGGCGGATCGTCAACCATGCGTGCGCGAGGCGTTCCGACGGGCGCAGCAGCAGCGTGGGAGCGGTGGCGGTGCCGGTCAGACGCCCGGGGGTGAGCCGGCGCAGCGCGCCCTCGGCGCGCAGCGGGATGCCGGGCTCCGGCCACGGCGCACCCGACAGATGCGCGAGGACCGCGTCGGCGACCGCGCGGCCCTCGGCCGCCGCGACCGTCCCCGGCTCCACGCCCCGGAGCAGATTGCCTGCCGCGAACACCCCCGGGACGAGCGTCCGCAGCGCGCCGTCGACCGACGGACCCCGGGTCGCCGGATCGAGCGGCACCCCGCCCGAGCGGGCCAGTTCGTGGTCCGGCAGCCAGTCGCCGGTGAACACCACCGTGTCGCAGCGCAGTAGCCCGGTGCGCCCGTCGGCGCCCCGCACGAGCACTCCCGACAGGCGTCCGTGGCCCACGAGTTCGAGCACCGTCGCGCCCCGGAGCGCCGGTGCGGGAAGCCGTGGCCCGTACGGGCGGTCGGCGACGACCGCCGCGACCGGCACCCCGGCCCGGCGGAGCGTGCGGACCGCGTGCCGGGCGATCGGGTCGGAGCCGACCACGACCGCGCGACGGCCGATCCGTTCCCCCCGCAGCCCGAACAGCTCGACGGACTGCTGGAGTTCGCCCGTGCTCAACACCCCGTCCGGCCGCGCGCCCGGTACCGGCCGGGCACTGCGCGGCCGTTCGCGGGCGCCGGCGGCGAGGACCACGGCCCGCGCCGTGATCCGTTCGAGGCCGGTGGGCGCGGTGACCTCCAGGGTGAGCGGCCCGGCCCAGCCGGTCGCGCTCACCCCGGTCCGTACCACCGCCCCGGCGCGGACCGCCGTGCGCACCGCCCGGCGGGCGAACGCGGGACCGGTGAGCCCGCCGAAGCCGCCGCGCGCGCAGTGCCGCGGCACCCCGCCCGCCGCCCGCTCCCGCTCCAGGACCTCGACCCGCCCCGCGCCGGCCGCGGCGAGCCGGGCCGCCGTGGCCAGGCCCGCGGGTCCGCCGCCGACCACCAGGACATCGATCGTACGGTTCACCGCACGCCCTCCTCGAACAGCGCCCGCACCGTCGCCCCGCAGGAGAAGCCCTGGCAGCGCCCCGCCCGGGCCCGGGTCCTGCGCCGCAGGCCGGCCAGGGACGCGGGCGGCACGGTGGAGCCGAGCGCGTCCCGGATCTCGCCCAGGGTGACCCGCTCGCAGTGACAGACGATCGTGCCGTACGCCGGGTCGCGGGCGATCAGGCCGGGGTCCCGGTACGGGCGGGGGAAGGCCTCCCCGAGGTTCGGCATCCGCACCGGGGTGAGCGGCCGCTCCGGGCCGAGCTCCAGGCCCGCGTCGGCGAGCAGTCCGACCGTGTGTCGGCCGAGCGCGAGCGAGGCGGTCAGGCCGGTGGAGCGGATGCCGCCCACGGTCACGTAGCGCAGGTCCGGATGCGCGGCGATCCGGTAGTCCTCGGCGCCGGTGGCGGCCCGCAGGCCCGCGTAGACGGCGGTGACCTCCTCGTCGAGGAGCTCCGGCATGATCCGTCCGCCCTGTGCCCGCAGGCCCGCGAGGCCCTCGGCGGTCGAGCCGGTCGCGGTCTTGTCGGCCAGGTCCTCGGCCGTCGGGCCGAGCAGCACGTTGCCGTACACCGTCGGCGCGACGAGGACGCCCTTGCCGAGCGGGCCCGGCACCGGAAGCAGGATGTGCCGGACGAGGGAGCGGGCGAACTTGTCGAAGACGATGAGCTGGCCGCGCCGCGGGGTGACGGTGAAGTCCGTGCGCCCGAGCAGCGCGTCGAAGGCGTCCGCGTACAGTCCGCAGGCGTTGACCAGGAAGCGGGTGCGGAGCACTCCGCGCCGGGTGACGAGCCGGTGCGGCGCACCGGGCCCGCCGGGCCGCACCTTCTCCACCGGGCAGTTCAGGTACAGGTCGACCCCGGAGCGCACGGCCTGGGTGACGTAGGCGAGCGGGGTGGACCAGGGGCACACGATCGACTCGCCCGGCACGTCCAGCGCGCCGAGTGCACCGGGCCCCAAGTGTGGTTCACGGGCGTACAGTTCGGCGGCCGAGAGCGGCCGGGTGTCGTGGTGTCCGTTGCGTACGGCCTTGTCGGCGAGCCGGGGGAGCGAGGCGAGCTGGTCCTGGTCCCAGGCGACGAGCAGCGCGCCGACCGGTTCGACCGGGATGCCGGTCTCCTCGGCGTACGACGCGAGCAACTGACCGCCCTCCCGTACCAGTCGGCCTTCGAGGGAACCGGGAACGGCGTCGAAACCGGTGTGCAGGATCGCGGTGTTGGCCTTGGAGCTGCCCTCGCCGATGTCGCCGCGGGCCTCCACCAGGGCCACCCGCAGGGAGTGGCGGGCCAGTTCGCGGGCGATGGCGCAGCCGACCACACCCGCGCCGACCACGGTGACGTCGTACGCGCCGCCGGGCGCCGAGGTGTCGGGCAGCACTCCGCTCCGGGTGACGCTCACGAGGCGGAATTCCCCGCGTGCGAGGCGGAATTCCCCGCGTGCGAGGCGGAATTCCCCGCGCGCGAGGCGGAGTTCCCCGCGCGTGAGGCGGAACTCGCCGTCGATGAGGGGGAACTCCCGGCGCCGTGCCCGTCGTCGAGCAGCCGCGCCACCGCCGTACGGAAGCGGCCGAGCCGCTCCGCCGCCTCGTCGGCCGACACCAGCGGCTCGTAGACCGCCGAGGGCTTCCACTCGGGTACGGCCTCGTGGACGGCGAGTCCGGGGGTGTGCCCGAGCCGGGCGACGGCCGCGACGCCGAGGGCGGTGGCGTCGGGCAGGGCGGAGACCTCGACGGGGCGCTGGAGGAGGTCGGCCTGGGTCTGCATGAGGAGGGCCGAACGGGTGAGCCCGCCGTCGACCCGGAGCGCGGTGAGCGGCGCGCCGAGGTCCGCCGTGGCGGCCCTGGCGAGTTCGGTGACCTGGGCGGCGATCCCCTCGCACAGCGCCCGCACCAGATGGCCGGGACCGGTGTCGAGGCCGAGTCCGGTGACGGCCCCGCGCACGTCGCCGCGCCACCAGGGAGCGGCGAGCCCGGCGAGCGCCGGGACGAAGGTGACGCCGCCCGTGTCGGGGACGCCGCCGCCGACCGGGTCGAGCTCCTCGGGCCCGGCGATCACACCGAGACCGGTGAGCCAGCGTACGGCGGACGCGGCGGTGTACACCTGCCCGTCCAGGCAGTACGCGGTGCGCCCCGCGAGCCGCCAGGCGACGCAGGCGACCAGGCCCGTGTCGCTGCGACGCGGCGCCGGCCCGGTCTGCGCGAGCAGGAACGCCCCGGTGCCGTACGTGCACTTGGCGGTCCCGGGGGCGGTGACGTCCTGGGCGAGCAGGGCGGCCTGCTGGTCGACGAGCAGCCCGGTGAGGGGCAGCGGCGGGCCGAAGGCCGTGGTGGTGCCGACGGGTGTGTCGCTGTCGACGACCTGCGGCAGGTGCTCGCCGCCGAGGCCGTAGACGTCGAGCGCCGTGTCCGACCAGGCGACGGTGTCCAGATCGAGCAGTCCGGTACGGCCCGCGGTGGCCGTGTCGGTGACGAACTCGCCCGTGAGCCGGTGCACGAGCCACGCGTCGCTCGTCGTGACCACCCCTGCGCCGGTCAGGTGGCGGCGGATCCAAGCCATCTTCGGCGCGGCGAAGTAGGGATCGAGCGGCAGACCGGTGATTCGTGTCAACTCTGCGGCATGTGGAGCGAGTTCATCGCACACGGAGGCGGCCCTCCGGTCCTGCCAGACGAGGGCGTCGGTCAGCGGCTCACCGGTCGCGGGGTCCCAGGCGAGCACGGTCTCGCCCTGGTTCGCGAGGCCCACCGCGACGACCGGCTCGCCGGCCTCGGCCAGCGCGGCCCGGCCGGCCGTCACGACGGAGTCGTACAGCTCAGGGGGGTCGACCTCGACGAGTCCCCCGGGCAGGGCGCGGGGGCGGACCGGGGCGAAGCCGGTGCCGAGCACCCCCCGTACGGGATGGACGACCAGGGCCTTGGTGCCGGACGTGCCCTGGTCGACGGCGAGTACCGGGCCCGTCATGTCTGCGACTCCCTGCCGGTCATGGGTTCCTGGCGTTCCTTGATCGTGTTCCTGAGCGTGGAACCGGTCAGCCTGGCGGTGCCCGCGCGCCGCGTCAAGGCTTCGCGGCGGAAGGCGTCAGGTCCGGACCTCTTGCTGACCATAAGTCAAATTCGGTCGCTGGCTTGATACTTATGATCACGGAGAAAAGTGGATCGGTCACGTCCGGCAACCTCTATAGTGATCGCCGATCAACGGCCGGGTCGGCCGGGACACCCTGGGGACTGACCACCCCCATTCGCCCACCGCACCGAGGAATCATGTCGCCCACCCCCCGCCGCGCCTCCTGATGGCCGCGCAAGGCTTCCGGCCCGTCTACCATCCGGCGGGCCACGACCACGCGCTGCGCGGCGCCGTCCAGGAGCTGCGCACCGGCCGCTGGGTGGCGATGGCCCGATTACTCGACGAGACCTCCGGCTGGACCGGCTGGACCCGGCGCACCCAGGTCCTGGCCGCCGTCGCCGCCGGCACCGACGTCGTCGAGGCCTGGCGGACCGAGCAGCCCGACTCCGCCGCCGCCGGCGTGATGCACGCGCGCGTGGCCGTGGAACGCGCCGTACGGGCGCACCGCACCGCCCACCCCCGCACCCGCGAACTGTGGCAGGAGGCCTGGACCGCCTGCCTCGACGCCGCCGACCGCGTCCCCGCCGACCCCGTGCCCTGGGTGTGCCGCCTCGCCCTGTCCGTGCTCGACGCCCAGCAGCGCATGGAGGAGCACCGCGCCGCACCGCCCGCGCCGATGCTGCCGCCCGGCCCCTGGGGCCTGCTCGCCGAGGTCGAGAAGCGCGACCCGTACAACCGCGAGGCGCACCACCGGATGCTCCAGTTCGTCTACGCGCGCCGCTCCGGACCCCTCTCCGAGGCCGTCAACTACGCCCAGTGGGCGTCCTCCTCGGCCCCCATCGGCTCCGCCCTGCACGCGCTGCCGCTGTACGTCAGGGTGGAGCGCTACCGCCGCGAGCGCGGCCACGAGCGCGCCCTCGACCTGCACTGGGTCGCCGAGGACGCGGTGCGCGACGCCGACCGGGCCATGGACGCCTGGTTCCTGTTCTGCGCCACCGACGAGGCCAGCGTGCTCGACCTCAGCCACCTCGCGCACGGACTGTACGGAGCGCTCAAGTTCCCCGACGCGGCCCGGGTGTTCGAGGCGCTCGGCCCGTACTGGACCCCGCAGCCCTGGTCGTACCGCACCGACCGCCCCGACGAGCGCGGCCCCGCCGAAGAGGTCTTCCTGCGGGCCCGCGCCCGCTGTCTGGGTGGACCCGGGGCCCGCGGCGGACCCTGAGCCGCCCCGCCCGAAGCATCCGGCGCGGGCCCGAGGCGTCGCGCCGCTCAAGCCCGCCGTGCCCAGCCCCCGTACAGCACGGTCCGTCCCCCCTTCCCCCCGGAGGTACGCATGTCACGCACCGCTCCGACCGACGCGATACGCAAGCCGCCACCGGCCGCCAGGGACGAGGAGGCCCGGCTCAGAGAACTCGGCTACCAGCCCGTCCTCGCCCGCCGCATGGGCGGCTTCGGCAACTTCGCCATCAGCTTCTCGGTCATCTCCATCCTGTCCGGCTGCATGACCCTGTACGGCTTCGGCCTCGGCACCGGCGGTCCCGCCGTGATGCTGTGGGGCTGGGCCGGTGTCGGCCTGTTCGTGCTCTGCGTCGGCCTCGCGCTGGCCGAGGTCACCAGCGCCTACCCGACCTCCGGCGCGCTCTACTACATGGCCGACCGGCTCGGCGGGCGCCGCTGGGGCTGGTACACCGGCTGGCTGAATCTGCTCGGTCTGCTCGGCGCCATCGCGGGCATCGACTACGGCGCCGCGATGTTCACCGGCGCCTTCCTCAACCTCCAGTGGGGCTTCGAACCCACCGCCCAGTCGACTTTCCTGATCTTCCTGGCGATCCTGCTGGTGCACGCCCTGCTCAACCTCAACGGCGTCCGCGTGGTCAGCCTGCTCAACTCGATCAGCGTGTGGTGGCACCTCGCCGGCGTCGCCCTGATCGTCGGCGCGCTCGCGATCGTCCCCGACCACCACCAGTCAGCGAAGTTCGTCTTCACCGAGTTCGTCAACGACACCGGCTGGAGCAACCCGCTCTACGTCGCCGCCATCGGCCTACTGCTCGCCCAGTACACCTTCTCCGGCTACGACGCCTCCGCCCACCTCTCGGAGGAGACGTCCAACGCCTCCGTGTACGCCGCCAAGGGCATCGTCCGCTCCATCTGGGCGTCCTGGATCGCCGGCTTCGCGCTGCTCGCCGGACTCACCTTCGCCATCCAGGACTACGCGGGCACCCAGAACAGCGCCACCGGCGTCCCGCCCGCGCAGATCCTGCTCGACGCGCTCGGCGAGGGCGGCGCCAAGGCGCTGCTCCTCGTGGTGATCGTGGCCCAGCTGTTCTGCGGCAACGCCGAGGTCGCCGCCGCCAGCCGGATGGTGTTCGCGTTCAGCCGCGACAACGCCCTGCCGGGCTCCGCGCTCTGGCGCCGCGTCAGCAGCCGTACCCACACGCCGGTTCCGGCCGTGTGGCTGTCGGTCGTGGTCGCCGCGGTCCTCGCGGCGCCCTCGCTCTACTCGCCCACCGCCTACAACGCCGTCACCGCCATCAACGTCATCGGCATCACCCCGGCCTACGTCATCCCGGTCCTGCTGCGGCTGCGCGCGGGCGACCGCTTCGTGCCGGGGCCGTGGAACCTGGGCCGCTGGAGCAAGCCGATCGGCTGGATCGCGGTGGTGTGGGTGGCCTTGGTGACCGTGCTGTTCTGTCTTCCGCAGAGCTCGCCGGTCACCTGGGAGAAGATGAACTACTCGGTGATCGCGCTGGCCGTGGTGCTCGTCCTCGCCAGCGTGTGGTGGTACGTGGCCCGGCGCTCGTACGGCACTCCGCAGTCCTACGGGAGCGCCCGTGAGGAGGCGGAGATCGCCGAGGGCATCGTCTGACGGACGCCCCTCGTGCGGCGCACGGGCGGTGCGGCCGGCGGGAGCCCTGGCGGAGGCCCGCGCCGTCGGGGGCCGAGCCGTGCTCAGCCGCCGAACTCGTAGGTCCAGGCACCCGTCCGGGCCGCGAACTCGATGTCCGTGACCTCCAGGGCGTGCCCGTGCTGGTCGCTCACCACGCGGTGGACGGACAGCCGGGCCGCGCCCGGATCGGGAGCCCGGTCCGGCTCCGGCCCGGGCGGCGGCGCCGGGACGCCGACCGACTCGTGGTGGGTGGTGCGGAGGCCCGCCTGCTCCATCCAGTGGTAGAGGAGCCGCAGATCGGGCTGCCCCCGCCGTTCGGTGATCCGCCGGTAGCGGCCGAGCTGCGGGATCTCCGTCAGCGCGGGCCGGGAGAACCAGGTCACCGACTGCTGCATCGGTTCACCGGCCGGGGTCAGCACCAGATGGCGGTGGACCAGTGTCGGTTCCCCGGGCGCCAGGGACAGCCGTCCGGCGACCGCCGCAGGCGGCGCCTCCCAGGCGAGCGCGGCCCGGACCAGCGCGTCGGCGGCCCGCGGACCGCCCGGGAAGGTGCGCCGGCGGACGGCCGGGACCGGGAAGCGCGGTTCGTGCCCCGGGTCGCGCCCGGCGCCGGTCGCGAAGGTGCCGCGCCGGTCGGTCACCACGAGCCGTTCGTCGCGCAGGAGTTGGAGCGCGCTGCGCACCGTCTGCCGGTTCACGTGGTAGCGGTGGGCCAGGAGCCGCTCGGACGGCAGCCGGCTGCCGGGGGAGATCCGCCCCCTGCCGAGGTCGTCCCGCAGGGCGCGGGCCACCCGGAGGTAGAGCGGAAGTGCCGCCGTCGAACCGTGTTCGGGAACAGGCTCGGGAACGGGCTCGGGCATGTCTCGGCCCCTCTCTGTCATGCGCTCTTCATGCATCGTTTCTCCGCCGTGCGGCGTGCGGCCATCGCTCGGTGTGACCGCCCGAGCCGCATGGGTGATCATTCCTATCATTGGTCTAAACCATTCGGGAAGGCCTGTCGGCGAGAGTGGCCGAAACGAGCGCCGGGCCGTGTAATGGATCGCACCGGAACACCGGAGGACACGGCGGCGGGAGAGGCGGGTGAGGTCGGATGGCGACACCGTCCGAGCGGGCCGAGAAGGGCAGGGACGCCCGCAAGCGCGTGCCCCGCTCCTCACACGGCCAATGGATCCCCTCCTCCCAGCGTCCCGACCCGGTCACCGTCCTGGAACGCCAGTCCGTGGACCGGGTCGGCGAACTCGTCCCGATCCGCTACGGGCGGATGGCCGTCTCCCCCTTCGCCTTCCTGCGCGGCGCCGCCGCCGTCATGGCCGCCGACCTCGCCGCCCAGCGCCACACCGGGCTCACCGTGCAGCTGTGCGGCGACGCCCATCTGCTCAACTTCGGCGTCTACGCCTCACCCGAACGGACGCTTCTCTTCGACGTCAACGACTTCGACGAGACCCTGCCCGGACCCTTCGAATGGGACGTCAAGCGGCTCGCCGCCTCCGTCACCGTCGCCGCCCTTCAGAACGGCACCACCAAGCCCAAGGCGCACCGCGCCGCCCAGGTCGCCGCCGAGGCCTACCGGCTCGCCATGCGCCGGCTCGCCGGACTCGGCGAACTGGAGGTCTGGTACGAGCGGATCGCCGCCGACGACCTCCTGCCCCTGGTCAGCGGGGCGAACCGCGCCCGCATGGAGCGGCGCCTCGCCCGCGCACGCCGCCGCACCAGCCTCCAGGCCGTCGAGAAGCTCACCACCGCCGACGACTCGGGCCGCCGCCACATCGTCGACGACCCGCCCCTCCTGGAACGCGTCACCGACGTCGACCGGGTCACCCTCGGCAAGATCTTCAGCGACTACCGCAGCTCGCTCTCCGAGGAGCGCCGGCTGCTCCTCGACCGCTTCCACTTCGTCGACGCCGCCCGCAAGGTGGTGGGTGTCGGCAGCGTCGGCACCCGCTGCTTCATCCTCCTCCTGCAGGGGCGCGACGACAGCGACCCGCTCTTCCTCCAGATCAAGGAGGCCGGCGACTCGGTCCTGGAGCCGTACCTGGCGCCCAGCGCCTTCACCCACCACGGGCGCCGGGTCGTCTGCGGACAGCGGCTCACCCAGGCCGCCAGCGACATCTTCCTCGGCTGGATGACCGGACCCGAGCAACGCCACTTCTACTGGCGCCAGTTGCGCGACATGAAGGGATCCGCCGAGGTCGAGACCATGTCCCCGGCCATCCTCCGCGACTACGCGCGCCTGTGCGGACGGGCCCTCGCCCGGGCCCACGCACGCTCCGGCGACCGCATCGCCATCGCCGCGTACCTCGGCTCCTCCGACGTCTTCGACCGCGCGACGGCCGACTTCGCGCTGCGCTACGCCGGCCAGAACGCGGACGACTACGCGGCACTCAGCGCCGCCATCGCCTCCGGCGTGGTGACGGCGGCCCCCGGCGTCTGAGACCGGGGGCCGCCCTCGGGGTCCACCGGGATCCGCGTCCCCTCGGGATCCGAGTCCCGCCGGGAACCGAGTCCCCTCGGGACTCAGATCCGGCGGCGCCGCAGCGGCGGCTCCGCCGGCGTCTCCGGCACCGGATCGAACAGCGCCGCCCGCACCACCGCCGGAGCGAAGAGCGCCGTCAGCGGGGCCGTCAGGGTCAGCGCCGAGCGGAAGGCCGCGCCCACCACCGGGTCGCCCGAGGCGCGCTGCTGCACCCGGCCCAGATACCAGCCGATCACCCGGTCCATGGCCCCGCTGCGCGCCGCGTCACCCGTCGCGCCCGGCATCTTCTTGTCCGCACCCGCCGAGATGTCCCACGCCTGGCGGGACGCGTCGAGCAGCGCCCGCTGCACCCGCCGGGTGGTCGGCGTGTGCCGCCGGTCCGCGAGAGCCCTGCGCAGCGCCACCGCGCTCAGCGCGGCCACCGCCATGCCCTGCCCGTAGATCGGGTTGAACGCGCACAGCGCGTCCCCGGTCGCCAGGAAGCCGGCCGGCCGGCGTCCCGGACGGTCGTACCGGCGCCGTACGTTCGCGGTCTTCCGGAAACCGAACACCGGGGTCAGCGGCTCCGCCTTCGCGATCCAGTCACCGAGCACCGGATGCGGCAGCCGGCGCGCGTACTCCTCGAACAGCGCCTCGTCCGTGGGCGGTTCGTCGCCACGAAGCCCCGACAGGGTGACCACATGCCGCCCGTCGCCCAGCGGCAGCATCACACCGCCGTACACCTGGCCCGGGTTCGGTACGAGGTTGAAGCCGAGCGCGTCCGTCGCCGGATCCGGCTCCGGGGAGCGGAAGATCCGTGTGCTGTACGCGAGTCCCGTGTCCAGCGTCTCCTCGTGCGGAGCCTCCGCGCCGATGCCGGCCAGCCAGTCCGCCGCACGGGTCGACCGGCCCGAGGCGTCCACCACCAGATCCGCCGCCAGCGGATACGGCTCCTTCGGCGCGCCCGCACCGCGCTCCCGCAGCAGCACCCCGCGCACCCGCCGGGAGTCGCCGACCAGGCCCACCGCCTCGGTGCCCTCGATCCGTTCGATCCGGGGATCCGCGAACACCCGCTTGCGCACCAGCCATTCGAGCTGGTTGCGCGGCCCGGTGGAGAAGTACGTCGTGGCCGGGTTACGGATGAACCACTGCCCGTTCTGCCACTGCACCATGTCCTCGGGCATCCCGACCCGGGGCGCGCCCAGGGCCCCGAGTTCCGCCATGAACCCGGGCAGCAGTTCGTCGAAGGCCTGCTGCCCGCCCTCGATCAGCACATGGAGGTGCCGGCCCTGCGGCACTCCGGGCCGCGCCTCGGGCTCCTCGGGAAAGCGGTCGCGCTCGACGACCGTGACCCGCTCGGCGTGCTCGCTCAGCACCCGCGCGGCCAGCAGACCCGCGAGACTCCCCCCGACGACCACCGCATGACGTGTCCTGCGGGGTCCCAACTCGTCGGTCATCCTCGCCCTTTCGCGTATGGAGATGTGACCCTCCAGTATCCACGCGGGGGAGGGGGCGCGTGGCGGGCGGCACGGGGCGTCAGGGGAGCGTGCGGTCCGCGGTGCGAGGGCGGCGGTCAGTCCTGGGCGAGCTCGTCGATCGCGTGCGTCAGCCACTCCACCCAGAAGCGCTCCAGATCGATGCCGCCGCGCAGCACCAGGTGGCGCAGCCGGTCCGGTTCGGCGGTGCGGCGCTGCGGCGGGAAGTCGCGGGTCTCGATCTCCAGATACTCGTCCAACTGGCGCCGGTGGAGGGTGAGATGGCGCTCCAGCTCGGCCCGCAGACCGGTGCCGCCGACCACCGCGGCGGCCCTCATCCGCAGCAGCAGTCCGGACCGCATCGGCTTGGGGTCCTCGGCGACGCCCACCCAGGCCGCGAGCTCGGCGCGGCCCGCCGGCAGGACCTCGTACTCCTTCTTCTGCCCGCGCGCGGGCACCGCGGCGGGCAGGGCGCGGATGTACCCCGCCTGCTCCAGCTTGCCGAGCTCGCGATAGATCTGCTGGTGCGTGGCCGACCAGAAGTAGCCGATGGACCGGTCGAAGCGGCGGGTCAGTTCGAGGCCGGAGGAGGGCTTCTCGAGCAGCGCCGTCAGGATCGCGTGCGGGAGGGACATGCACGCATCCTAGGTTCGGCGGGTGTGCCGGCCGCGGCGGCGGCCACGGCGGTCGTTCCGACCACCGTGGCGTCCGGTCCGCTGGGTCACAAGGTCACAAGGTCACAAGGTCACAGAGTCGCAGGGTCACAGGGTGGAGGCGAGCCGGGTGCCCTGGTCGATGGCCCGCTTGGCGTCCAGCTCGGCGGCGACGTCCGCGCCGCCGATCAGGTGCGCCGTGCGGCCGGCGGCGACCAGCTCGTCGTACAGGCCGCGGCGCGGCTCCTGCCCGGTGCACAGCACCACCGTGTCGACCGGCAGCAGCTGCTGCTCGCCGTCGATGGTGAGGTGCAGGCCCTCGTCGTCGATCCGGTCGTAGGCCGCGCCCGCGACCATGGTGACGCCCCGGTGCTTCAGCTCGGTGCGGTGGATCCAGCCGGTGGTCTTGCCGAGGCCCGCGCCGACCTTGCTGGTCTTGCGCTGCAGCAGGTGGACCCGGCGCGGCGGCGCGGTGCGCTCGGGCGCGCGCAGGCCGCCCCGGTCCGCGTAGGAGGTGTCGACACCCCACTGCCGGAAGTACGTCTCCGGGTCCTGGCTCGCGCCCTCGCCGCTGTCCGTGAGGAACTCGGCCACGTCGAAGCCGATGCCGCCCGCGCCCAGGATCGCGACCCGCTCGCCGACGTGCGCCCGGTCGCGCAGGACGTCGAGGTAGCCGACGACGCTCGGGTGGTCGACGCCCTCGATCTCGGGCACGCGCGGGGTGACGCCGGTGGCGACGACGACCTCGTCGTACGCCGCGAGGTCGGCCGCCGAGACGTACGAGTTCAGGCGCACCTCGACACCGCGCTCGTCGAGCTGGACCCGGTAGTAGCGCAGGGTCTCCTCGAACTCCTCCTTGCCCGGCACCTGCTTGGCGACGTTCAGCTGCCCGCCGATCTCGCCGGCGGCGTCGAACAGGGTGACCGCGTGGCCGCGCTCGGCTGCCGAGACCGCGCAGGCGAGTCCGGCCGGGCCGGCGCCGACGACGGCGATCCGCTTGGCGCGGCGGGTGGGGGAGAGGGTGAGCTCGGTCTCGTGGCAGGCCCGCGGGTTCACCAGGCAGGAGGTGATCTTCAGGCTGAAGGTGTGGTCCAGACAGGCCTGGTTGCAGCCGATGCAGGTGTTGATGGTCTCGGCGCGGTCCGCGGCGGCCTTGGCGACGAAGGCGGGGTCGGCGAGGAAGGGGCGGGCGAGCGAGACCATGTCGGCGCGGCCGTCGGCCAGGATCTCCTCGGCGACCTCGGGGGTGTTGATGCGGTTGGAGGTGACCAGCGGCACCGACACCGCGCCCATCAGCTTCTTCGTCACCCAGGTGTAGGCGCCGCGCGGCACGGAGGTGGCGATGGTGGGGATGCGGGCCTCGTGCCAGCCGATGCCGGTGTTGATGATGGTGGCGCCGGCCGCCTCGATCTCCTTGGCGAGGGCGGTCACCTCGTCGAGGGTGGAGCCGCCGGGCACCAGGTCGAGCATGGACAGGCGGTAGATCACGATGAAGTCGGTGCCCACGCGCTCGCGGATGCGGCGCACGATCTCCAGCGGGAAGCGGACCCGGTTCTCGTAGGAACCGCCCCAGCGGTCGGTGCGGTGGTTCGTCGCGGCGGCGATGAACTCGTTGATCAGGTAGCCCTCGGAGCCCATCACCTCGACGCCGTCGTAGCCGGCCTCCTTGGCGAGCTCGGCACAGCGGGCGTAGTCCTCGACGGTCTGCTCGACCTCGGCCTCGGACAGCTCGTTGGGCACGAAGGGGCTGATCGGCGCCTTGAGCGGGCTGGGCGCGACCAGGTCCTGGTGGTACGCGTACCGCCCGAAGTGCAGGATCTGCATCGCGATGCGCCCGCCCTCGGCGTGCACCGCCTCGGTGATCACGCGGTGCTCGGCCACCTCCTCGGCGGTGGTCAGCTTGGCCCCGCCGTCCCAGGGGCGCCCGGCCTCGTTGGGCGCGATGCCGCCGGTGACGATCAGCCCGACCCCGCCGCGGGCGCGCTCGGCGTAGAACGCGGCCATCCGCTCGAAGCCGTGCTCGGCCTCCTCCAGACCGACGTGCATCGATCCCATCAGCACCCGGTTGGGCAGCGTCGTGAACCCGAGGTCCAACGGGCTCAGCAGATGCGGGTAGGGGGTGTTCGGGGCCATGGGGGCGCCTCCTCGCGCGGGGTCGTCACGACTGTTGTAGACGACGCGGGCGGGGTTGTGCAACAAGTTGCATAAAGAGGACGCGGGAGGTGTGCCGGACACCACAGGGGGCGGGTCGGGTTGCGCCCGCGGGTTGCGGGCGGGGAACGGCGGGGCGGTGTCCTGCATGGGCGGCTCGCAACGGATGGTGGCGGGTGGGCGCGGCCGGGCGCACGCCCACGGCGCGCCGTCACTCCTTGCGGTACCCGTACGCCTCCGACGCCGCCGCCACCACCGCCTCCAGGTCCCCACCCGCGCTCGCCGTCACCATCGCCGCCACCGCCCCCTCCACGAACGGCGCGTCCACCAGGCGCGCACCCTCCGGGAGCTCGTCGCCCTCGGCGAGGAGCGCCTTGACCGTGAGGACGGCGCTGCCCAGGTCCACCAGGATCGCGACGCCCGCGCCGCCGTCCACCGCCTTCGCCGCGTCCGTGATCAGCTCGGCACTGGTGCCGAGGCCGCCGTCCGGGAGGCCGCCGGCCGGGCGGACCGGGGCGGTGTCCCCGCCGCCCGCCAGGCCCCGCGCGAGGTCGGCGACCGCCGCCGCCACCGCCGCGCTGTGCGAGACGAGCACGATGCCCACCCGGCCCACCCTGCCCGCCGTCATCCCGCCACCTCCACCCTCTCCGCCGTCTCCGCGAGCGCCGCGATCAGCAGCGCCGACGAGGTCGCCCCGGGATCCTGGTGTCCGATCGACCGCTCGCCCAGATAGCTCGCCCGCCCCTTGCGCGCCAGCAGCGGTACGGTGGCCAGCGCGCCCGCCTCCGCCGCCTCGCGGGCCGTCGCGAACGAGGTCGCCAGCGCCTCGGCCGCCGGGACCAGCGCGTCCAGCATCGTCTTGTCACCCGGCTGCGCGCCGCCCAGCTGCGCCACCGCCGCGACACCCGCAGCCAGGGCCTCGGCGAGGGCCGGCCGGGAGACCTGCTCGTCCTCGCCCAGCGCCTTGCCGGTGCGGCGAAGGAGCGTCCCGTACAGCGGCCCGGACGCGCCGCCCACGGTGGAGATCAGCTGCCGGCCGGCGGTGACGAGCAGCGCGCCGGGCGTCGCCGGCGGCTCCTTCTCCAAGGTCGCCGTCACCGCCGCGAAGCCCCGCTTCATATTGACCCCGTGATCGGCGTCGCCGATCGCCGAGTCGAGCTCGGTCAGCCGGTCCGCCTCCCGGTCCACGGCCGCGGCCGCGGCCGTCAGCCAGTCCCGGAAGAACCCCGCCCCGTACGTACTGTCGTCCCTCTCGTCCATACGCTCCCCTCACCGTCCCCAGCGCAGCGCCGGCGTGCTCACCGGCGCGTCCCACAGCCGCAGCAGCTCCTCGTCCGCCTCGCACAGCGTCACCGAGCAGCCCGCCATGTCGAGCGAGGTCACGTAGTTGCCGACCAGCGTCCGCGCGGCGGGCACCCCGCGTTCGCCGAGCACCCGCTGCACCTCGGCGTTGAACCCGTACAGCTCGAGGAGCGGCGTCGCCCCCATGCCGTTCACCAGCGCGAGCACCGGCCCCTGCGGGCGCAGATCGTCCAGGACCGCGTCGACCGCGAAGTCCGCGATCTCCCGCGAGGTCATCATCGGCCGCCGCTCGCGGCCCGGCTCCCCGTGGATGCCGACGCCCAACTCCAGCTCGCCGTCCGGCAGATCGAAGGTCGGCGAACCCTTCGCCGGAGTCGTACAGGCGCTCAGCGCCACCCCGAAACTGCGCGAACGCTCGTTCACCCGGCGGGCGATCGCCTCCACCCGCTCCAGCGGCGCGCCCGCCTCGGCCGCCGCGCCCGCGATCTTCTCCACGAACAGTGTGGCGCCGGTGCCGCGCCGGCCGGCCGTGTACAGGCTGTCGGTCACGGCCACGTCGTCGTCGACGAGCACCTTGGCGACCTGGATGCCCTCGTCCTCGGCGAGTTCCGCCGCCATCTCGAAGTTGAGCACGTCACCGGTGTAGTTCTTGACGACGAACAGCACCCCGGCGCCGCTGTCCACGGCGGCCGCCGCCCGCACCATCTGATCGGGCACGGGGCTCGTGAACACCTCGCCCGGACAGGCCGCCGCGAGCATCCCCGGCCCGACGAACCCGGCGTGCAACGGCTCGTGGCCCGAACCCCCGCCGGAGACCAGAGCCACCTGCCCGGCCACCGGGGCGTCGCGCCGCAGCACGACCCGGTTCTCCACGTCCACGGTCAGTTCCGGATGCGCGGCGGCGAAGCCGCGCAGCGCGTCGGCGACCACGGTCTCCGGAACATTGATCAACATCCTCACGGATACCTCCTGATGAGACTAGCAGCCAAGCTGCTGAACAGGGTCTTTGCAGGTCAGAGCAGGTGCGACAAGTTGTGGATCTTGGCGGTTGTTGGCCTGGAGGGACGCTACTGCGCGGTACTGATGCTGAGTTCATGCTGACTTTTCTGACGATAGATCAGTCCGCCGCCGCGCAGACGAGCTTTGCAGGTGCGCAGTATGGGGAAATCATCGACGTCCCACTGCGTACACGCACAGGTGTGGAACTGGTTGGAGGTGTGCCGCTATTCGGGTGCGCGGTCGGGTCGGGGTGCTCGGCGAGGATGGGTGGCCAACCTGGACGGGATGTCCCCGTATTGGCAAGCAGCGCGAGGAGTCCGGATGCACCACGCAGGACGACGCGCTCGAGCGCCTCTCGCAGCTCTACGCGGAGAAGAGGACCGCGGCGCCGTCCGTGGCGGCGCCCCCCCGCGAACTGGGTCAGCTGACGGTCGAGGGGTACGCGAAGCAGTGGCGGCCCCGGCAGCGCAAGATGACGGACTCTCGCCTACGAAAAGGGCTCTTCTGCTCCCTCTGTGGGTCGGTCCAGAGCGCCTGACGCAGTACACGCCGTCCCCTGTGCAGATCTTGAGGTGTCTAGGCTCGAGATCGGTCGCGCAGGGAGAACGGCGTGCGGTTCACCACGGTATTGAAGTCGCTGGTCGGATGCGAGCAGGCGGTGCCGGAGGCTGCCTGGTTCGACGAGGAATCCCAGGTCATGGTGGTTGCGGTGCGACCGAGGTCCCGGGCGCGTCGGCGGTGCGGGGTCTGCCGCAACCGCTGCCCCCGCTTCGACGCAGGAGCCGGCCGCAGGCGGTGGCGGTACCTGGACGCGGCCGGGTTGCCGCTGTTCCTCGAGGCGGATGCGCCGCGGGTGTCCTGCCCGCGGCACGGGGTGGTGGTCGCCGCGGTGCCCTGGGCCCGCCACGACGCCGGACACACCCACGACTTCGACCAGCAGGTCGTCTGGGCGGCCACCGAGTGCTCCAAGACGGCACCGCCCAGCTGATGCGGATCGCCTGGCGCACCGTCGGCACCATCGTGACCCGCTACCAGCGTGACGCGGACGCCGGGATCGACCGCCTCGCCGGCCTGCGGCGGATCGGCGTCGACGAGATCTCTTACCGCAAGGGACAGAAGTACGTGACCGCCGTGGTCGACCACGACACCCGGCATGTCGTCTGGATGTCCGACGGCCACGGCAAGGACGTCCTGCGGTCCTTCTTCGATGCCCCCGGCGAGGACAGAGCCCACCGCCTCACGCACATCACCGCGGACGGCGCGGAGTGGATCGCCGACGTGGTCGCCGAACGCGCACCGAACGCCGTGCGAGCTGGAACCGGGCTCGCCGCCACGCCGCGGACCGCGACCTGGCCCGCCGCCTCAAGCACTCCCGCCACGCGCTGTGGAAGAACCCGGAGGACCTCACCGACCGGCAAACAGCCAAGCTCGCCTGGATCGCCGCCAACGACCCGCGTCTGCACCGCGCCTACCTCCTGAAGGAGGGCTTGCGCACGATCTACCGGATCGCCCGGACCGAGGGCGCGCCCGCCGCCGCCCAAGCGCTGCACCGCTGGCTGTCCTGGGCCAGACGCTGCCGCATCCCGGCCTTCGTCGAACCGGCCAGGAAAGTCCGGCGCCACCACGACGCCATCCTCCACGCGATCGTCGAGGCGTTGAGCAACGGGCTGATCGAGTCCACCAACACCAAGACGCGCCTGATCACACTCACAGGTCCAGCAGAAGAGCCCTTTTTCACGGGTGTGGTGTTTCCTGTATGCCGTCGACCGGGGTGCTCATGGTGCGTTTCCTGCGGAGTTCCTCCGCGACATCGTGTGCCCCGGCCGGGTCGTAGACAGTTATCGTTTTGGTCGGTGAGGACAGCGCGGCAGCACGGGGTGTGAACGTATAAGTGTCGATGCCGTGGCGGACGACCAGCGCATCGACCTCGCTGGCGGGCACGTGCCACAGAGCGGCCAGACCTGCTTCCGAGTACCACTCGTCAGGGCACACGAAGTTGCGGTCGATCTCCGTCCGGTGCTCCACCGCTATGCCGACCGGGCTTAGTTGGCTGGTCAGCCAGTCGAGCAGTGCCTCCGCACCGACTCGGGACATCGGGCCCAGAGTTCCCGGCTTGCACGCCACCTTCCCTCCGCGCGTGTGCAGCACCACTTCGAGCGACTTTCGTCGGTCCCCTCTGAACCGTTCGGAAAGGACGACGCGCTGCAGATCAGCCGCCGCAACGGTGGAGGAGCGCAGGAAGTACGCGATCACGAGTTGCTTCGTACTCCCGTGAGGGCGGAACTCGATCCACCGCACCGCTTCGGTCAACTTCATGAATACCACGGTCGGGACGACCACGATTATGGCCAGGGCTATCAGCCCAAGGGCAGCCCAGAGGATGGCCCAGGAACCGGTGCCCAGGGCGATCCCCAGGATCGGTATCAGGAGGGGGACCGAGATCACCGGCGGTACCAGGACGCCGAGGACGATTTCGGTACCGACTTCCAGGACTCGACGTGGCACGAACACCAGCCGCTCACCCGCTGCGGTTGTCGACACAACTCCCGCCAGTGGGTTCGTATTTGGGGCGGTCATGAATCAAGTGTAGGCAGTAGCCGACAAATTGGTAAGGACCTGGACAAGGCAGCTCCGCGCCCGCGAGGGACTCCTCCACGCCTCGACGACCACCAGGCCGGGGCAGCTCGCCTCCCTGCTCGACGAGGCCACCGTCGCCCAGGTCGTCGACTGGCTGGCGCGCACCCGCGAAGCCGCCCTACACCTGGCCCCCGCCTCGGCGAGGCCCGCCCACCGCCGTCCCAGGCCCGACAGTCGGCCCCAGCGCACCTGAAGGACGGGCACCTGCGGCCGCGCCGCAGGAACACCCGCGGGCCGGTCCTGCGGGCCCGCCGGCCGGCAGGGTCCGGCGGCCCGGCTCAGCTCGTCCGCCGCCACCGCGAGGCCATCGTCAGCGCCCTGGTCGAGAGGCTGTCGAACGGGCTGATCGAGTCCACCAACACCAAAACGAGGCTGATCATCCGCCGGGGCTTCGGCTTCCGCACCGCCGACGCGGTCTTGCCCTGGTGATGCTCACCCTCGGCGGCGAACGCCCGACACTGCCGGGACGCCAACTCGCTGCAGCATGACCCACACATCAGTCACAAGAGCCTGAAAAAGGCTCTGACGGTCGCCGACGAGGACCTGGCACTGGAGATCGTCATGATGACGGGATGCGGCCTGCGCAACGGCGAGGCGCGGGCGGTGAATGTCAACAATGTCGTGGCCAAGGACGTGTACCGGGTGCGCGAGCAGATCCACTCCAACACGCGGAGCCGACGGCGACGGTGGTGTGGCCGTCGTTGGCGTGCAGGTGGATCGTGAGGCGGCCTTCTGACATGTCGTCGTGGATGCGCTGGGCCTCTGCGCCGACCTCGCGGATCTCGTCGTCGGGTGCACCAGGGCATGGGGTCGTTCGCCCAGGTCCACTCGGTGTCGATCTCGTCATGGAGGGCGACCGCCGCCTCACGGGATTCGGCCCAGCACACCTTGGTCGACGCGTACGCGGGCCGCTCGGGGGCGTGTGCCCGGAACCGGGCGGCCAAACCGGCGTCCGGGGCGGTGCTGACGAAGCCGTCGGCGATCCGGGAGGCGACGCGGACGCCGTTGGACCGAAGGCGGAGACATCGATGGGGGGGCGGGGTATCGGGGAGCGCGTAGAGGCGGGCGTTCTCGACCGTGTCATGCCTGCCACGATGGGTGACCTCCTCGCCGGAGAACAGCTGCCGGATCACCACGTCGTCCGCGGGCGGCCAGGTGTCACCGGTCCGAAATCCATAGCGAGCGGAAGCCCGCGTCCTCCGCCATCCGGGCCTGCTCGACGAGATCGCCGGGGCCGAACTCCTCACATGACAGGAAAGAGCCGAACTCGGTCATAACGCCTCCATGCGAGAGGGAAACCTGGGTCCGCGGTGTGGTTCGGGGCGTGATCCGGACGCAGGTCTGGGCGCGGCGCCACCTGCATGAAGACCGGTGGAAGGGGCAACAGCGGAAGGAGGGCTCTGCCGCCCGGACAGGGTCTGTCGGGAAGGAGCAGGACATGCCTCGTGGATCAAGCGCCAAGCGGGAACGGCAGTACGAGCACATCAAGCAGAGCGCCCTGGACAGGGGCGAGAGCGAGAAGCGCGCGAAGGAGATCGCCGCCCGCACCGTGAACAAGGAACGCGCCCGCTCGGGTGAGTCCAAGACCGCGAGCAAGAGTTCCACGCAGGACATGTCGTCCTCGCGGCGCGGTGGCAAGCGCTCCCACAGCGGCTCCGAAGGGCCCACGTACGACCAGTTGTACTCGGAGGCCCAGCGGCGCAATCTGCACGGACGGTCCCAGATGAACAAGGCGGAACTCAAATGGAAGCTCGGCCACTAGGGGCCAGAGATGAATGAGCGCGAGACTCGGAACCGCCGTATGCGGAGACCGACGAACAGGACAGCGCGTGAGCGACGTGACGTCGAGTGGCAGAGAGCGGCGGACGACGGCGAGTCCCATGGAGATGGCGGCCACGCGCTCGAACGCCAGCGACCAGGTATCGGACGTGAGGAGCAGCTCCGCCCGCTCCCGCCGTCGGAAAACCGTCCTGAACCGTCCTGAACCGTCCTGAGCGATGCACCCGGGCCTGCTGGGCTGCGATCAAGTGGCGGGTGGGCTGAACGCGTCTGTAGGGCGCGCGCTGGGATGATCACCTCCTGGTAGGCGCGGTCAGGGAGCGTCCGACCTGTGAACCCCGCCGCAATTCCCCACCCCCAGCGTCACGCAATGGGCCATGGGGATGGAGGAGGTGCGCCGTCGTCCCCATGGGGATGCGAAGGCGGCGTCCACGGCGGGCGCCGACCAGCCCACCGCTCCGGGGACGTCGTAGGCGCCCCAGGCTTCCAGCTTCGCGCCGGCTACGCGTGCCTGCTGTACCGCCCACCGCAGCGCCTCGTACGAGGCCGGGGAGCCGTCCACTCCGACGACGATGCGCGGGGTGGTCTCCTCAATGTGCTCGCTGGTGTTCATGACCGTGCTCCCTTCACCCGCGCGTACATGTGCCCACCCGTCACCGCCCGCCGCCGCAGCGGCCCCGTACGTCTACCGGTTACCCGGACCGCTGACTGTCACGCATCGGTCAACGGCCGCTCCCCTCCGGCGCAGCCCTGCTGACTTTCGCGTCCGGGCAGGAGTTCGGCCTTGCCGAAGAGGAGGGCATAGCCGGTGGGCAGCTGCCTGATGATGCGGTCGGTGAGGTCGGGGCCGGCCAGTCGGGCGATCGGGGTGAGGACCGCGCCGACGTCCCAGCGGGTGGTGGCCAGGCTGTTGCCGGTGCGCTGGGCGAGGTCCTTGACGAACTCCCAGCCCGTGAGCGGCGTGGTGGCGGGGATCTGCGCGGCGAGGGTCAGCGCCGCTTCGAAGGGGAGGCGGGCGGCGAGCTCGGCGCGTTCGTCCCCGACGAGTTGCCTTCCCAGCGCCCCGAGTACGGAGCGGACCGCGTGCTCGGCGCACTCACGGGTCGGGTCGGCGCCCTCGTAACGGACGCGTTCGAGGAGGCCGGCGTAAGAGGCTCCGCCCCGCTCGGTCGCGGACCTGCCGGCCGGAGCCGTGGTCTCGGTCCCGTTCTGGGTCTTGGTCGTGGTCTCGGTCTGGAGGGTCATGGTGGTGCGGGTCGCCGTTCTCTGCGGGCCCGGACGTCGCGGCCGGGCGGAGCGAACAGGTGTCGACAGGAGGGCCGGGCTCACCGGGGAAGGTGGGGTCGGCCGAAGAGCAGGTCGTATCCGGGTGGGAGCTGCAGGAGTGTCTGGGCGGTGAGTTCCTCGCCGGCGGCGTCGGCGGTGACGCTGAGCACGGCGCTGACGTCCCAGGCCGCCGTCCGTTCGGTGGCTCCCTCGATCCAGGCGGCCGTCGCCCGCACGAAACGTTCCGGTGAGAGCGGTTCGGCGGCCTGGAGCGGGTTGAGCAGGATGACGGCGAAGGTCTCCGGCAGGCGGGCGGCGAGCATCGTCCGCACGTCGCCGACCAGATGGGCACCGAGCAGCGCCAGCACGACCCGGGCGGCGCGTTCCGCCTCCTGCGGTGTGCTGTAGTCACCACGTTCCTGCACCCGGTCGAGGAACGTCTGCCATGGCAGTCTCATCGCGACCCCTTGTGTACGCGGGGGATGCGGGGTGACGGGAGCGGAGGGGCGAAGGAGGGGGAGAGGATGTCGCCCTCCGCTCCCGGCCTTGGCGGCGGCTCAGCCGCTGATCTCCTTGCGGTTGTCACCGCTGCCGATGGCGATCTTGCGCGGCTTCGCACGCTCGGCGATCGGGATACGCAAGGTGAGCACGCCTGCGGTGTAGTCCGCGGTGATCTTCTCGGTGTCGAGGGTGTCGGCCAGCATCAGCTGGCGGGAGAAGACACCGAGGGGCCGCTCGGACAGCTCCATCTGGACGTCGTCGGCCTTCTCGACCGGCCGGCGCTCGGCCTTGACCGTCAGCATGTTCCGCTCGACGTCGATGTCGATCGCGTCGGTGGAGACGCCGGGCAGATCCATCATGATCACGTACTCGTCGCCCTCGCGGTAGGCGTCCATCGGGACGGCGGCGGGACGGGACCAGGTGCCGGTCGTGCCCAGCATCTGCTGGGTGAGGCGGTCGAGTTCGCGGAAGGGGTCGGTGCGCATCAACATCGTGGAACACCTCCATCGGTTCAGGCAGTGGTTGCAATGCGCTTCACCTGACACCGTTGTAACATGTCAACGGATGGATGACAACTTCGGATGTCATCGAATCGACGACATTCAGGAAGAGCGTGATCCCATGGCCGGAGGCGGCGACCCCTTGAGCTTCCAGGCGGCGCTGGTCGCGCTCGCCGCGATCGACGAGACCGTCCGCGCGGCGCGGTCCGCGAGCACTCTGGCCACGCCCCCGAGCACCTCCTCCGAGGAGGCGCTCGCCGCGCTCCTGCTCCTGCGCGAGCTGCGCGAGCAGCTCGCCGACTGGGAGCCCGGCCTCATCGAGGCCGCCCGCGACGCGGGCGCCAGCTGGGCCGACCTCGCCCAGCCCCTCGGCGTCACCAGCAGACAGGCAGCGGAACGCCGCTACCTGCGCGTACGCCCCGGCCGCCCCGGCGCCACCCGCGAAGAGCGTGTCCAGGCCACCCGCGACCGCCGCGCCGCCGACCGCACCGTCACCGACTGGGCCCGCGACAACGCCGCCGACCTCCGCCAGCTCGCCGGGCAGATCACCGCCCTCGACACCCTCCCCGCCGCCCTGCGTCGCGACCTCAGCCAGGCACTCGCGGACAGCGACCCGGCCCGCCTCCTGGAGCCCCTCGCCCGCGCCTGCACGACCCGCCCCTCGCTGCCCGCCGACCTCGTCGAGCGCGTCAACGCCCTCGCCCGCCGCACCGCGGACCTCCGCAACGAAAGTGACCAGCGCCGTTCCGGCACCCCACAGCCCTGACAGGCATGGGCAGCCGGGTGGGGGCCGGCGTTGAGGGACGAGGCGTCATTGCCGGGTCTTCGAGGGCATCGCGCACCGGGGAGTCGAGCCATCGCTCCCCGGAGGCGGACGTTCGGCCTCGTTGGAATTGATCCACAAGGTGTCCCGGACGAGCCGCCGCAGGAGGCCGCCCACCCGGTCTGAGACCTCGGTTCCGCTTTCTCGTCCCGGCGGTCCGTTCTCCGTCGCCGAGGGGGACCATACGCCCGTGGCCGGCATCGCGGCCGTGGCCGGTGAGTTCGCCGCGCCCGTCGCATGGACCCCGTACTTCGCGGTCGACGACGCCGACAGAGCGGTGACCCGGATCCGGGAACGCGGCGGGACGGTGGGCGTCGGCCGGTGCCTATCCGCCGAGCGGGCGCGCGGCGCTGGTCGAGGAAGCCGCCCCCAAACCGCAGACCCGGCCACGCTGGCTCGTCCACCTCAAGGTCCCCTCCCTGAAGGCGGCCATCGCGGCCGCCGTGGAGAACGGCGGCACGATCGTCCAAGGGCGGCCCCTGGCCTGCCGGCGAACGGCAAGCGACCGTATGCGATCCGGACGGTGCCCTGTTCACCCTCGACCAGTCACCCACCGCACCGGAACTCGTGGAGCACTGACGAAAGCCGACCTGCTCTCGCTGGGTCAGGTGACCGGCTCCGGCGCGGGTACCGGACCGGGCAGAGGGCCCGGCTGAGGCCGCGGCTCCGGGCGCGGACCTCCCGGCTGAGGGTCCGGTCCGGGCTGCGGCGGGGCCGGCGGCACCGGATCCGGGCCACCGGGCGCGGGCACCGGACCGGGAAGCGGCCCCGGCTGCGGGCCAGGACCTGGGCCAGGCGCCGGCGTGGGACTCGGCGGAACAGGATCGTTCGGCGGGGTGCCCATCGCCGCTCGCCCTCCCCGAGTACCCGGCTCCGGCTCCGGCGCCGGCGCGGGGTGTGGGCCTGGCCGGGGTGCCGGCGGGCTGGAAGGGAACGGGTTCGTCGGGGGCGCGGGCCTCGGCTCCGAGGGGTCCGCGGGATCCGGCGGGACCGGATGAGGATGTGTCGGGGGACCGGTCTGTGCGTCACTCGCCATGATCACACCAGCTCACAAGGGCATCAGGCAGCCGCTTTCTGCCCTTCGACTGCCCGGCCAGGGCCAGCCCATTCCCTGCCCCCGGCCCTCAGCCGGGCATAGGGGCACTCCGTCCGGGAACGCGCCTGTCAAAGGGGTGGCGCGAGCCGACGGGAGGACCACCATGACCCGGCCGGACACACCCGAACCTGACGAACAGCACCCCAAAGTGGTCGTTCACGACCGGCGGCGGATCGACCCGGAGACCCTCCAGCTCAGGGAACCCGACGAGGAGACACCGGAGCGGGAAGGCGGCGAGCACGTGCTCGCGCCCCCGGACCGGGCCGGCGCCCTGGAGGTCCAGCTCGCCGAACGCACCGCCGACCTGCAACGCCTCCAAGCGGAGTACGACAACTACCGCAAGCGCGTACAGCACGACCAGGAAACCGTGAGCGAGATCGCCACCGCCAAGGTCCTCGAAAGCCTCCTGCCCGTACTCGACGCCATCGACCGGGCCCGCGACCTCGGCGAGGTCGACGGCGGGCTGCGGGCCGTGGCCCAGGCCCTGGAGGAGACACTCGCGAGCCTCGGCCTGGAGCGCACGGGCGAACCGGGCGAGCCCTTCGACCCGACCCGCCACGAAGCCGTCGACCACCAGATCTCCGACACCGTCGACGCATCGGTCTGCACGGCCGTCCTTCGCCCCGGCTACCGGCTGGGCACCCGCTTGCTCCGCCCCGCTCAGGTGTCCGTCACCGATCCCCCGGAACACGCGCCCGCCGCAGCGGCAGCACACCAAAGCTGAGCCGCGTGGGCGACGCAGCGCACCCCCGCCACCTCGTCAACCAAGATCGTCGCCCGCCAGGCGCAGCGCCAGCTCCTGGAGGATGCCATCGGTGTGCGGCACGGCGCCGGTCTCGTCGTAGGCGTTCGCGACCGCCGCGAAGGCGGTGATCAATCCGCGGATCAGAGCGCTCATCGGCTGGGTTACCTGGCGCAGCACGGCCATGCCGGCCTCATCGAGAGAGTCCCCGACAGGGACCTCGAACTGGTCGGGGATGACCTCGCCCAGGAGGTCCGAGACGAAGCTCTCCGAGTCACCGGCGCAGGGCCGTGAGAGCGGCGATGGCCTTGAGCTGGATCTCGTTCTCGGTCATGTTCCGAGGTCTCTGGCTACGGCCGCCTCGGCATGCGCTGGACAGGCTGGGCTCCAAGGATGGGGGTGTCCACAGTTCGCGGCGAACCGAGGAGGCCCGTGATGGATGCCTCGCTTCCGGAGACGATGGCGGCCTGGGTCGTCTCGGCCGACCGTCCGGGGCGTGTGGAGCGCACGGAATTGCCCGTACCGGTCCCGTCGCCGGGCGAGCTGCTGGTCCGTGTCCGGGCCTGCGGTGTGTGCCGTACCGATCTGCACCTCCGCGACCACGACCTGCTACCCCACCGCGACCGGGTCGTGCCCGGCCACGAGGCCGTCGGCGACGTCGTGGCCACCGGCAGCGAGGTCATCGGGCCGCCCGAGGCCGGTGCTCTGGTCGGCATCCCGTGGCTCCGCGGTACGTGCGGGGCGTGCCCGTACTGCAGAAGCGGCCGGGAGAACCTGTGCCTCTCATCGCTCTACACCGGCTGGGACACGGACGGAGGCTACGCCGAGTACGCGACCGTCCCCGCCGAATACGCCTACGAGCTGCCGGCCGGTTACTCCGCCGAGGAGCTGGCGCCACTGCTCTGCGCCGGGATCATCGGCTACCGGGCCCTGCGCCGGGCGGACCTCCCCGCCGGCGGCCGGCTCGGCATCTACGGCTTCGGCGCCTCCGCGCACCTCACCGCACAGCTCGCCCTCGCCGAGGGCGCCATCGTCCACGTCCTCACCCGCTCCCCCGCCGCCCAGGCCCTCGCCCTGGAACTCGGCGCCACCTCGGCCGGCGACCTCCAGATGGGACCGCCCGAACCACTGGATTCCGCCATCCTCTTCGCCCCCGTGGGCGCCCTCGTCGCTGATGCTCTCGAAGCACTGGGCAGCGGCGGAACCCTTGCCATCGCGGGCATCCACCTGTCCGACATCCCGCCACTGGACTACCAGAAGCACCTCTTCCGGGAACGGACCGTCCGCAGCGTCACCGCCAACACCCGCGAGGACGGCCGCGCCTTCCTGGCCGCAGCCGCCGAACACAGACTGCGGCCGACCGTCTCCCGCTACGACTTCGCCGACGCCGACACGGCCCTGGACGACCTCGCCGCCGGACGCGTCCACGGCGTGGCCGTCCTCCACATGTCGGGCGTAGTGAGGCTGGTTCACTCGCTCACGACGGACGGCACGGTGAGCTCTCAGCCCGTGTACTGGACGAAGACCTTGAGGTAGTCGTACTGCTGCTGCGACACGCCGCTGCAGGAGTCCGCGTCGGACCCGGTGGTGCAGGCCCGGTCGCGGTTGACGGACCAGTAGGTGAGACGGGCGATGTGGTGCTGCTGGGCGTAGGTGAGCATCGTCTGGAAGTCGGCGACGCGGACCAGTTCACCGGCCACGTCGGTCTTGCCGTTCATCGACGACAGTCCGATGTGCGCGTAGGTGGTGGCGTCGCTGTAGCCGTACGCGGACTGGACGCGGGCCTTGAGGCCTTCCATCGCCTGCACGGTCAGCGTGCCCATGTTGGTGCTGCCGCCGCCGAAGTCGAACGGCATGATGCACCAGATGTCGTTGGCCAGGCCGGAGTTGGCCGCCCGGTTGATCATGTCGACGCCGGTGGAGTCCGGGCCGGTGTTCGCGGTGCCGAAGGTGATGATGGTCTTGATGCCGGGGTTGTTGGTCTTGATGATCTTCAGGGCGTCGACCACGCGCTGGCGGACCGTGGCACTGGCCCACTCGGTGTTCTCGATGTCGATGTCGATGACCTTCAGGCCGTATGCGTTGATGACCTTCTGGTAGGCGCCCGCGAGCGCCGAGGCGCTGGTGCACTTCTCGCCGAGCTTCGCACCGCTCCATCCGCCGATGGACACGATGATGTCACCGCCGGCCGACCGGATCGCGTTGATCTTCGCCTGGTCGTCCCCGCCGGTCAGCGGACGGGAGCCGTCCCAGGCCGGGTTGCAGGTGCCGTCGGAGAGGATGAAGGCGAGGGTGAACCACTTGACGCCGGTCGCGGACATCACGGTGGTGGGGCTCTGCGGGTTGCCCCAGCCGAAGTACTCGTAGGGCGCCACCGCCATGCCCGGCGGGAGGGTCGTCGTGCCGAGGGTGAGCTTGTCGAGGTTGGGGCCGCCGTTCGCGGTGGTCGCGGTGGCGCGGACCTTGTTGCTGCCGGCGTTCAGGGTGACGGTCGCCGTCCTGGTCGCCCAGGTGTCCCAGTTCGCGGTGGGCGCGAAGGAGACGTTCGACGCCACGACCGTGCCGTTGACGGTGATGTTCATCGGGCGGTCGGCGGTGGAGCCGTTGGCGTAGCGGAAGGTCAGGGTCGCGGTGCCGGTGGTGGCGGCGTCGACCGTGAACTCCACGTACGAACCGGTGACGTTGGCGTAGTCCACGAACCCGGTGCCCGTGTAGCCGATGTGGTTGGTCGCGACCGTACCCTGCGAGATCGTCGCGTTCTCCGCCTGGTAGTCGGTGGCGGTTGCGGCGGCGTGGGAAGACGGGGTCGCGACGAACAGCAGGGACAGCAGCAGACCGAACAGGGCGGTCAGGATCACGCCGGGACGTGGACGGTGCAGGTGAAGGGGTCTGTGCACGGGACTACCTCCTGGAGGGCGGTTCGGGGTCTGCCTTTTTGAAGGGCGGGGTGGGCGAGGAGCCGGCGTTGCCGCCACGCCTGGAGGTGCGTGGCGGCAACGCGGGGGTGGGTCAGCAGGTGCCGTCGTCGCGCCAGACCGCCCAGGACGTCGGGTCGTTGGGGACCGCGCCGGTGGAGTAGTAGGTGGCGGTGTACTTGTGGCCCGCGTACGAGACGACGTCACCCGGCACGTACGACGTGGTGGAGGACCACGCCGTGGGGCAGGTACCCCCACCGCCGCTGCCGGCGCTGGTGGTCACCGGCAGGCTGCTGGAGGCGGCGGAGACGTTGCCGGCGGCGTCGCGGGCCTTGACCGTGAAGGAGTAGCCCGTGCTCGCGGACAGCCCGCTCACCGTCGCCGTCGTACCGCTCACGCTGCTGACCTTGGTGCCGTCGCGGTAGACGTCGTAGCCGGTGACGCCGGTGTCGTCGGAGGACGCGTTCCAGGCGAGCGAGACGCTGGAGGCGGTGGTGCCGGTCGAGCGCAGACCGTCCGGGGCCGTGGGAGCCTGGGTGTCGCCCGGGGTGCCGGCGGTGAGCTCGTACGCGCGCATGTTGCGCAGCAGCAGGTAGGTGTCGTGCAGGGATCCGGAGGTGTCGCCGAGGGAGCGGTAGATGCCCCACTTGGGGCGGACCCGGTCGTCGAGGAAGGTGTCGACGCCCGTCTTGGTCGCGTCGACGATCGTGGTCCCGGCGCTCTTGACGACCCAGCGGACGGAGCCCGCCGTACCGTCGCCGATCTTCATCTCGTACTCGATGTCGATCCACTTGTTCTGGAGGGGCTCCAGGTTGGTCCGGCCGACCAGGACGTCCCCGGCGATGACCTTGTGCTCGATGGTCTGCACGCCGTTGACCCGGCGCAGCGAGGTGACCGTGATCGGGGAACTGCCGGCGCCGGGCTGCTTGGTCTGCATGATGTGCGTGAACGTGGTCGTGGCCATCAGCGAGCTGGGGATGTACATCGAGTACGTGACCCGCCAGGTCTCCCCGAGATTCCACTGGAGGTAGGAGGAGGACGAGGTCCGGTTGCCGGTGACCTCGTGACGCTGCCGGTCGGTGGACGTGTCCCGATCGACCATGTGCATGTCAAATCGATAGGCGTCGCCCGCCACGTTGATGTGCGGCCCGAAACTCGTGTGCGAGTCGGCGCGGTCGTCCTCCAGGGTCTCGAAGGCGCCGAGACCCTGGACTGTGGGATCGGGTGCCCAGCGCAGCGTCCAGGTCGGAGCCGCCTCGGCGGGGGCGGCGGGCACGCCCAGGCCGAGCAGGCCCAGGCCGAGTGCGGCCGCGAGAGTCGCCAACCCGCGTCTGTATTTCATGTGTCGGTCCCTTCGTGAGGCTGTCGGGTGCAGGTGATGGTGCTGGGAGGGGAGGAGGTTTCCGTGGCGGGGGCGGGCCGGCAGGTGCCGTCGTCGCGCCAGACGGCCCAGGAGCTGAGGTCGTTGGGGACCGCGCCGGCATCGCTGTCAGGAGGTGATGGAGTACGAGTCCCCGTAGACGCTCCAGTACAGGGGGGGTGTTGAGGTGGAGGTTGCCCTCGTTGAGGAACCTGCGCTGCGCGGTGCTGACCCGCGTGGTGTCGCTGTGCGCCTCCTCCTTGAGCATCTCCGCCTCTCGCTCGTCGAGGAAGGCGTTCAGGAACGCGACCTCGTCGCCGCCCTGGGACGGCGGCTTGACCCGGGAGACGGCGCGCGAGCGGATCGCGCGGAAGCCGTCCTCGCCGTGCATGACGGCGGCGTCGTAGTAGGCGAACTGGCCCAGCGCCTTCAGGCCGTCCGTCTTGGCCTGGGAGACGGCGGGGTTGAAGTAGACCCGGTCGCGCTCCTCCTCCTGCGTCTGGGTGAAGACGGAGTCCTGGGCGGCGGTGCGCCAGGCGTTCTCGAAGGACGTGCCCAACCCGGCATGTGAATCAGTGCCGTTGACCTCGCGCAGCGCCGGGAGGTAGGGCGCCAGCGGGTTGCTCGGCTTCTTCTGGGTGTAGCGCTCGACGAGGTCGAGCATGTCGCCGGTGCCGGAGCAGAAGCCGACGATGCCGGCGGTGTAGCCGCGACCGTCGCCGATGTCCTCGATGTAGGCGAACTGGGCGCGCCAGTCGAGGGAGGAGTTCTCGAAGGAGGACACCAGTTTCATGGCGTTCTCCTTCTTGTACGGGTCGTCGAGGTCTGCGCTGCTCGACGGCGGTGGCGTGGTGGGGCTGGGGCTGGGGCTCGTGGTCGAGCCGCTGCCGTACGCCTCGACCTCGTAGAGCGAGTAGCCGTAGGCGGTCGCGCGCTGGGTGCCGTACACGCGCAGGTAGCGCCCGGAGCCACTGACCGTGAGGTCGTCGGTGCCGCCGTTACCGGTTGTGGTGCTGTAGACCTGTCGCCAGGTGGAGCCGTCGTCGGACAGTTCGACACGGTAGGACTTGGCGTACGCCGCCTCCCACTTGAGCACGACCCGGCCGACGGTCTGTATGCCGCCCATGTCGACGCGGATCCACTGTGGGTCGACCCCTTCGGCGCTGGCCCACCGGGTGCTGGTCGAGCCGTCGACGGCCTTGCCGCCCTCGAAGCCGGCGCCCTCCACGGAGGAGACCGACGTCGGCCGCCCCGCGAGCAGGTTCGTCGTGCTGTCCGGTGGCGTGGTGGGGCTGGGGCTGGGGCTGGTGGCCGACCCGCCGTAGACCTCGACCTCGTAGAGGGAGTATCCGTACGCGGTCGCGCGCTGGGTGCCGTACACGCGCAGGTAGCGTCCGGAGCCACTGACCGTGAGGTCGTCGGTGCCGCCGTCGCCGGTTGTGGTGCTGTAGACCTGTCGCCAGGTGGAGCCGTCGTCGGAAAGCTCGACGCGATAGGACCTCGCGTACGCCGCCTCCCACTTGAGCACGACCTGGCCGACGTCGGTCACCGAGCCCAGGTCGATCCGGATCCACTGGTTGTCGACGCCTTCGAGGCTGGCCCAGCGGGTGGAGGCGGAACCGTCGACGGCCTTCGCGGGCTCGAGGCCGGCCCCCTCCACGGAGGAGGCCGTGACGGTCTTGCCGAGCGCGAGGTTGGTACCGGCGGCGGACGCGGGCGTGAGCCCGACGAAGCCGGCGACCAGACCACCGGTGAGGACGGTCGCGGTGATCGCCTGCCAGAGCATGGTGTTTCTACGCATGACTGTGCCCTTTCCGTTCAGGAAGCAGTCCAGGAGGAGGGGGAGGGGCAACGGCACGGCTGGGCGCCCTTACGGCGCCGCACAGGGACGGTTGCGGGAACTCCCGGCTCGGTCCGAGCCGGTGACGCTGTGTATAGAGAGTTAGGAAAGGTTCCTAACAGGTTGACCGGTGAGACAGTAGGGCTGTCGTCGCGCAGGGCGCAACCCCTACTGACCAGTAAGACAGTAGGAGTTGCCGTCGCGCAGCACACAACGTCCCTACTTTGCAAGGCGGTTGGTGCGGCCAGTCATGGGAGCCTGGCTGCCCCTACTGGAGGCCGCACGGGGGCGATGACGTGCTGGAGGGCGTCGCCGGGACGGCGGATGGGCGCCTCAGCGACGAGCCGGCTCGCCGGAGGTCAGCCACCGCCAGCGTCGGCGCTCCGTGACAAGAGTGGCTGCCGCCAGCAGGGTCACGGGGCCCGCGGCCCAGGCAGGCCAGGCCAGCCACGAGGACGCGACGGCTGCGGCGAGTTGGAGAAGCACCAGAAGGATCGTGACCCAGCCCGGCACTGCGATGATCACGTTGGTCTTGTCCCCGGGCGTGGAGAAGCACGTGGGAAGGCCGACCAGGAGCACCACGGACAGGACGGCGAGCGGCCACGAGTGGCCGGCCAGCGCCCAGGGGGTCGCCACCCACGCGACAAGTTCCAGTGTGAAGCGCAGAACGGACGCGGCACGGTCGTCCGGTCGTACCGAGATCGTTTCAGCGTCGGTCACCCGCGTAACGATCTCACGGCCCGCACCCAACGGCCAAGGTCCTGGGGGCCGTTGTCCGCCCTCGCCAAGGGTGGTCAGGTGCTCGGGGCGGCGGCCGCCTCCCCTTCCGGCTCGGCGACGGCGGCGGTGTCGCTCAGGCCGAGCCGGAGGTGCTCGACGTGGTACAGCGCCTGGTCGAGCAGTTCGCAGACGTGGTTGTCGTACAGGGAGTAGACCACCGAGCGGCCCGTGCGTGTGCCCACCACCAGGTCGAGGTTGCGCAGCAGGCGCAGTTGGTGGGAGCAGGCGGACTGCTCCATGCCGACCTCGGCTGCCAGCTCGGTCGCCGGGAGCGGTCCCTCGCGCAGGCGGGAGAGGATCAGCAGCCGCGACGGGGTGGCCAGCGCCTGCAGCGTGGCGGCCACCTTCGCGGCGTTGTCCGCGGTGAGGCGGCCGCGCGGGACGCGGCTGGCGGGGGGTGCGGCTCCATGACCCATGCGCCCATCGTACGTCGCCCCAGCAATGCATGAATTGATGTTCATGTGTTCCTGTTATGGTGATGGGGGTTGCTCGCCGTCCGGTCATGTCTTCGTAAGGACCCCTGTTTCGATGTCCTCCACCCTCACCCGTCCGGCGCTCGCCGGCGACGCGGCCGTGGGCGACGCCGCCGCGCCCCGGCGCCGTACCCGGATCTTCACGCTGCCCGAGGCCCGCTGGGCGGCGACCGCCCTGGTGCTGTTCCTGATCGCGCTGCCGCTCCACCTGCTGGGGGCGCCGTCGTGGTCCTGGGGGCCGCTGTTCGCCCTCGTCTACGTCACCGGCGGCTGGGAGCCCGGCTGGGCCGGACTGCGGGCGCTGCGGGAGAAGACGCTGGACGTGGACCTGCTGATGGGCGTCGCGGCGCTGGGAGCGGCGGCGATCGGTCAGGTCCTGGACGGCGCGCTGCTGATCGTCATCTTCGCCACCTCCGGCGCCCTGGAGGCGATCGCCACCGCGCGCACCGCCGACTCGGTCCGCGGCCTGCTCGACCTGGCCCCCACCACCGCCACCCGCCTGCGGGACGACGGCACCGAGGTGACGGTCCCCACCGGGCAACTGGCCGTGGGCGACACGATCCTGGTGCGTCCGGGAGAGCGGGTCGGCGCCGACGGCCGCGTCCTGGACGGCGCGAGCGAGGTGGACCAGGCCACCATCACCGGCGAGCCGCTGCCGGTGGCCAAGGAGGCCGGGGACGAGGTGTTCGCCGGCACCCTGAACGGTACGGGCGCGCTGCGGGTGAAGGTCGAACGCGACCCGTCCGACTCGGTGATCGCCCGGATCGTGGCGATGGTCGAGGAAGCCTCCGAGACCAAGGCGCCCACCCAGCTGTTCATCGAGAAGGTCGAGCAGCGCTACTCGATCGGGATGGTGGTCGCGACGGTCGCGCTGTTCGTGGTGCCGCTGCTCTTCGGCGCGGCGTTGCAGCCGACGCTGCTGCGGGCGATGACGTTCATGATCGTGGCCTCACCGTGTGCGGTGGTGCTGGCCACGATGCCGCCGCTGCTGTCCGCGATCGCGAACGCCGGACGCCACGGCGTCCTGGTCAAGTCCGCCGTGGTGATGGAGCAGCTCGGCCGGATCGACGCGGTGGCGCTGGACAAGACCGGCACGCTGACCGAGGGCACCCCGCGCGTGACCGGCATCCGCCCGCTGGCCGCCTCCGGGCTGAGCGAGGACGAGCTGCTGGTCCTGGCGGCGGCGGTCGAGCACCCCAGCGAGCATCCGCTGGCCCGCGCCGTCGTGGACGCCGCCCGCGCCCGCGGCCTGGACGTCCCCGTGGCGGAGGACTTCAGCTCCGTCCCCGGCACCGGGGCGACGGCCACCGTCGGGGGCAGGGCCGTCGCGGTCGGCAGTCCCGCCCGGCTGCTGAACGGCCGGGACGACCACCCGGCCGCCGTGGTCGTCGCCCGGCTGGAGGAAGAGGGCCACACCGCTGTTCTGGTCGAGGTCGAAGGCACCCCGGTCGGGGTGCTGGGCATCGCCGACCGGCTGCGCGAGGAGGCCGCCGCCACCGTCACCGCCCTCAGCGGCCTGACCGGCAGCACTCCGGTGCTGGTCACCGGCGACAACCCGCGCGCCGCCGCCCGTCTGGCGGAAGAGGTCGGCATCACCGACGTCCGCGCGGGACTGCTGCCTCAGGACAAGGTCGCCGCCGTCCAGGAGCTGGAGCGGGCCGGGCGCAAGGTGCTGGTGGTCGGCGACGGCGTCAACGACGCTCCCGCGCTCGCCGCCGCCCACACCGGCATCGCCATGGGCAGGGCCGGCTCCGATCTCGCCCTGGAGACCGCCGACGCCGTCGTGGTCCGTGACGAACTGGCCACCATCCCCACCGTCGTCGCGCTCTCCCGCCACGCGCGGCGCCTGGTGGTGCAGAACCTGCTCATCGCCGCCGCCTTCATCACCGGCCTGGTCGTCTGGGACCTGGCCGGAACCCTGCCACTGCCGCTCGGCGTCGCCGGGCACGAGGGCTCCACCGTCATCGTGGGCCTGAACGGCCTGCGCCTGCTGGCGGATTCGGCCTGGCGCCGCGCCTGCGGCGCGAACGGCGAGTGAGCCGCCGCAGCCGCGACGCCGCCCCCATGAGCGCGGGGGCGGTCCGCTGTCGGTCAGCGGACGCTCGGGCCCGCTGACGTCCAGGAACTGACCGACGGTTCACGTCCGCGTCGACGGCCCGCCACGGCTGTCCCGGTGCCCGCCATGGCTGTCCGGTGCCCGCCGCGGCTGTCCGGTGTGAGCCCGGGCGTCCTTCAGGAGGCGTCCGCCGGGCCGGGCTGCGCGGGCACGGTGCCCTTCGGAGGCTCCGGCGTCGACGTCGGAGCCTCGTCGAACTGGCGGGCCGCCCGGTCGAAGTAGCGGAGCAGTTCCACCGGGAAGGGCATCACGAGCGTGGAGTTCTTCTCCGCCGCCACCTCGACGACGGTCTGCAGCAGCCGCAGCTGCATCGCCTCCGGGGTGTCGGACATGATCCGCGAGGCGTTGGCGAGCTGCTGCGCCGCCTGGAACTCGCCGTCCGCGGTGATCACCCGGGCCCGCCGTTCGCGCTCCGCCTCGGCCTGCCGGGACATCGACCGCTTCAGCGACTCCGGCAGCTGTACGTCCTTGATCTCGACCCGGTCGATGTGCACGCCCCAGCCGGCCGCCGGGCTGTCGATCATCAACGCGAGCCCTTCGTGGAGCCGCTCCCGGTCGGACAGCAGATCGTCCAGGTCGCTCTTGCCGATGATGGAGCGCAGGGACGACTGCGCGACCTGGCCGACGGCGAAGGCGTAGTCCTGCACCTCGATCGCGGCGCGAGAGGGATCCGTGACCCGGTAGTAGACGACCGCGTCGACCTTGACGGACACGTTGTCGCGGGTGATGCCTTCCTGCGTCGGGATCGGCAGCGTCGCGACCTGGACGTTCACCTTCCGCATGCGGTCCGCGACGGGGATCAGGAAGGTGATGCCGGGCTGCCGGTGGCCGGGCAGCGCCTTTCCGAAGCGGAACACGACGCCACGCTCGACCTGATTGACCACCCGCATCCCGCTGCGCAACAGCAACAGGAGGAGGACGACCACGACAACGACTCCGACCACAGCGCTCTCCATGGCGCCCTCCTTCACGAAACCGGTTCGACATCGGTGAGGACGACCGGGCGGGATCCGTGGATGCACCGTCAGCATCAGGAACACGTCAAAATGTCGGGGCACGGTACGGGCGCGGTCCCGTGCCCGTACCCGTCCCCGTGCCAGTCCCCGTGTCGGAGCGTGGCGGGGGCCGGGCGCGCATGATGGAGGAAGAGTGCGTGGGCGTGGTGAGGTGCATCGGTAGGAGCCCCGGATGGCGCGAGGACGATTGCGGATCTACCTCGGGGCCGCCCCGGGAGTGGGAAAGACCTACGCCATGCTCGAGGAAGGCCAGCGGCTGCGCGCGAGCGGCGCGGACGTCGTCGCCGGATTCGTCGAGCCGCACGGCCGGCGGCCGACCGCCGCGATGGCCGAGGGCCTGGAGACCGTCCCGCGACGCACCATGATCCACCGCGGGGCGGCCTTCACCGAGATGGACCTGGACGCGATCCTCACCCGGCACCCCCAGGTCGCCCTGGTGGACGAACTGGCCCACACGAACGTGCCGGGCTCCCGGAACGCCAAGCGCTGGCAGGACGTCGAGGAACTCCTCGATGCGGGGACGGACGTCGTCACCACCCTCAACGTCCAGCACCTGGAATCGCTGGGCGACGTGGTCCGGCAGATCACCGGTGTTCCGCAGCGGGAGACCCTGCCCGACGAGGTCGCGCGCCGCGCGGACCAGATCGAACTGGTCGACCTGCCGCCGGAGCTCCTGCGCCGCCGCATGCTGCACGGAGAGATCTATCCGTCCGACCGCGTCGAGGCCGCCCTCACCCACTACTTCCGCGTCGGCAACCTCACGGCCCTGCGCGAACTCGCCCTGCTGTGGCTCGCCGACCGGGTGGAGGAAGGACTCCAGCGCTACCGCGCCGAGCACGGCATCACCGCTCCCTGGGAGACCCGCGAGCGGATCATGGTCGCCCTGACCGGGGGCCCGGAGGGCGAGACCCTGATCCGCCGCGCGGCACGGGTCACCACCCGTACGCCGGGCAGCGAGCTTCTGGCGCTGCACGTCGTGCCGAGCGACGGACTCGTCCACGCCGATCCGGCCGCCCTCGCGGCCCAGCGTGCCCTGGTGGAGTCACTGGGCGGCCGTTATCACCAGACCACCGGCGACGACCTTCCCGAGACCCTGCTGCAGTTCGCGGAAGCCGAGAACGTCACCCAGATCGTGCTGGGCGCCAGCAGGCGCGGACGGATCTCCACCTTCCTGTACGGAAGCGTGGGACACCGGACGATCCGGCGTTCGGGCCCGATCGACGTGCTCGTCGTGACCCACGAGGAGGCCGCCGGGCCGTCCTCGCCCCTGAGGCTGCCGCACCCGACGCGCGCCACGGGACCACGGCGCTTCCGGGGCGCGATACTGCTGGCCGCGATCGCGCTGCCGGCACTCACGTCGCTGCTGGTCGCGCTGCGCGGCCAGGTGGACCTCGCCCTCGTCCTGGTGCTCTACCTCCTGACCGTCGTCGTGGTCGCCCTCGTCGGCGGGCTGATACCCACACTGATCTCCGCATCGGCCGCCGGGCTGCTCGCTGACTACTACTTCACCGCGCCCCTGCACTCGCTGAGCGTGCAGCACACCTCGGACGTCCTCGCGCTGCTGCTCTTCGTCGTCACGGCGGTCGTGGTCGGCTGGGCCTCGGGAACGGCCGCCCACCGCACGTACGAGGCCGTCCGGGCGAGATCCGAGGCCCGCGCACTGAGCAGGCTGGCCACCGCCCTCATGCGCGGCCAGGACCTGCCGGCTCTGCTCGAACAGGTCAGAGAGGACTTCGGCCTGGACGCGGTCAGCCTGCTGAAGGAGGACACGGAGCACCCGGCCGAACCGCGCTGGTCCGTCGTCGCCGGCGCCGGAGAGAACCCGCCGGAGCGTCCGTACGACGCGGATGTCGAAACGCCCGTCGACAGCTCCGCCCCGGACGGACTGACGCTGGCGGCGCGCGGTCGCACGCTGAGCAGTGACGACCAACTCGTACTCCGCGCGTGCGCCGCGCAGTTGGTCATGGCGTACGAGCACGGGAGGCTCGCCGCCGCGGCGGCCGAGACCGGGCTCCGCGCCGAGGCCGAACACACCCGGGCCTCGCTGCTTCTCGCCGCGAGCCGTGATCTGCGGGAACCGCTGCGCACCGCGGAGGACGCGTTGCGGCGTCTCTCCGTCCGACCCGCCCCGTCGAAGACCCGACCGCCGGACGAGGAAGCCGGCCGCCTGCTCGAAACGGTCCGGTCCTCGGTGCGTCGCGCCAGCCGGCTCGTCACGGACCTCGACGACCTCAGCCGCCTGCGCGCCGAGTCCCTCGACCTCTACCTGCGCCCGGTCGACCTCGACGAGGTGCTGACCACGGTCCTGGACAACCTCGGCCCCGGCAGCGAGAGGATCCGCTGCACCCTGCCCGATGACGTACCGGACGCCCTCGCCGACGCGGCGGTGCTCACCCGGGTCCTCTCCGCCCTGACGGCGGAAGCCCTGCGCCACACCCCGCTCGACGAGCCCGCGCACGTGACCGCCGAGGCGAGGCCCGGGCGGCTGGCGATCCGCGTGGGGGACGGGACCTCCGACGGGGTCGGCGGCGCGACACCGGAGACGACCGCGGTCGGCCCGGCGGACAGCGTGATCCTCCGCCTGGCCGGCGACCTGACCGAGGCCATGGGCGGCACCCTGGACTCCGTGGCGTCCAGGACCGGATTCGCGATGCTGCTCACGCTTCCGACGGCGGTCGCCGGCACGGCTCGGCAGCAGTCGTAGCCGCACCTCCAGCTCCAGGTCGCAGGGGTACTCCTGGCCCCCGCAGGAAGGTGGCGATGCGGAGGTCCGCGCCACCCCGGTCTCGTTCGTTCAAACGATTGATTGAGAGCCGTGCGCGCGGTAGCTTCCCCGCATGTCCGACACCAGTCGCGAACGCGTCATCGCCGCGGCCACCAGGCTCTTCGCCGAGCACGGCTACGACCGCACGACCACCCGGCAGATCGCCGCCGAGGCAGGTCTCAACCTGGCCACGGTCAGCTATCACGTGGGAGGCAAGAGGGAGCTGTACCAGGAGGTGATGCGCCGCGCGCACGAGGCGGAACGGGCCGTGCTGGCCGAGGCGTTGGCCGAGTTCGCGGCCGCCCCCTCGCCGGCGGCGGCCGTGACGGGCCTGCTCGACCGCTACCTGGACTTCTGCCTCGACCAGCCGCAGGTACCGGCGCTGTGGATGCGCCGCTGGCTGGAGGACGCGGCCGAGGTGACCGATCTGGAGGCGGCCTACGCCCGGCCGCTGATCGACTCCGTGCACCGGACGGTGGCCGCTGTGCTGCCGGCTCAGGGCCGGCGGTCCGCCAACGACCTCGAGATGACGATCTGGACCGTGCTGTGGACCACCCACGGTTTCTGCCGCGCCGGCGTCCTGGACGCCGCCGGGGCACGCCGGGGCGCGAAGGACCCCGCGGCCGTCGCGCGGTTCCGCCGCCATCTGCGCGCGACCGTGCTGCGGGACCTCGGGCTGGCCGAAGACCCGGCCGAAGCCCCGGCCGAAGCCCCGGCCGAAGACCCGGCCGAAGACCCGGCCGAAGACCCGGCCGAAGCCCCGCAGGAGGCCGGGAAGTGACCGCCTCCGCGGTGCCGCGGCGCCGTCTGCTCGCCTACGGTCTCGGGTCGGTCGGCACAGGGGTCTTCTCCACCGTGCCCGGCCTGCTGCTCCTGTACTTCATGACCAACGTCCTCGGCGTCCCCGCCGGAGTCGCCGGGCTCGTGGTCACCCTGCCCAAGGCCTGGGACGTGTGCCTCAACCCGCTGGTCGGCGCCACGAGCGACCGCGACGCGGTCCGCACCGGACGTCGTACCCGGCTCCTGCTGGTGGGGACGCTGGCGCTGCCGGCCGCCTTCGCCGCGATGTTCCTCAGCCCGGTCACCGGCCGGGCGGGAGCCGTCTGGGTGGCCGTCACCTTCGTCCTCGCGGCCAGCGCCTTCTCCTTCTTCCAAGTGCCCTACGTGGCGCTGCCGGCCGAGATGTCGGACGACAGCCGGGACCGGACCCGGATCATGGTCTGGCGGGTCGTCTGCCTCACCCTGGGCATCCTCGTGGCGGGCGGCCTCGCGCCGGCCGTCGTCGATGCCGCGGGCGGCGGCCGACGCGGCTACGCGGTCATGGGACTGAGCGTGGCCCTGGTGATCGGCGCGGCCGCGGCGATCACCACCCTCGGCACCCGCTGGGTCCGCTCCCGCCCCGGCCCCGAGCCGCTGGGACTGCTCGCGGCGTTCCGTACGGCACGGGGCAACCGCGCCTTCTTCGCGCTGCTCACGGCCTTCGTCGTACAGGCCGCCGCGGTCGCGGTGATGCTCGCGGCCGCGCCCTACGTCGCCACCTACCAGCTCGGCTCCTACGGTCTGACCTCCGCCCTGTTCGTCTGCCTGGTCGCCCCCAGCGCCCTGGCGGTACCGGTCTGGGGGAAGGCCGCCCGCAGGTTCGGCCGCCTCCGGTGCCTGACCGCGGCCACCCTCGGCTACGCACTCGCCGCGGCGGCCCTGCTGCCGGCCGCCGCGGCCTCCTCCGTCCCCGTGGTCCTCGCGCTGTGCGTGCTGCTCGGCATCTGCTACGCCGCACTGCAGGTGCTGCCCCTCGCTCTGCTGCCGGACACGGTCCTCGCCGACGCCGCCCGCACCGGGCACGCCCAGTCCGGCGCCTTCACCGGGCTGTGGACCGCCGGGGAGACCGCGGGTCTGGCGATCGGCCCCGGGGCGTACTCCCTGGCCCTGGCCGCGACCGGCTTCGTCTCCGCCACCCTGGACCACCCCGTGGTGCAGAGCCCCGCCGCCCGCACCGGCGTTCTGCTCGGCTTCAGCGTGGTCCCCGCCGTACTGATGCTGCTCTCCCTTCCCGCGCTGCGGACGTACGGCCGCCGCCGCACCGCCGCCGCGCCCACGACCCCCGAGACCGTGAAGGACCCCGTCTGATGCTGCCGCACCCCGGCCTGCCCGCCACCGGCCGCCCCGCCGCCGAACTGCTCGCCGAACTGACCGCCCTGACCGCCGCCGACCTGCCCACCCGCGGCGGCCGGACCGCCGCCTATGTCTACGACAGCGGACGACCGGACGTACGGGCCGCCGCCGAGCAGGCCTATCTGGCCATGCTGGAGGTCAACGGTCTCGACCCCACCGCCTTCCCGAGCATCGTCGCCCTGGAGCGCGGTGTGGTCGCCGCCGTCGCCACCCGGCTCGGCGGGAGCCACGCCACCCCCGGCATCTTCACCAGCGGCGGCACCGAATCGATCATCCTGGCGGTCAAGGCCGCCCGGGACGCGCGCCCGGAGGTCGCCTCCCCCGAGATCGTCGTACCGGTCACCGCGCACGCCGCCTTCCACAAGGCGGGCCGTTACCTCGGCGTCAGGGTGCGGACGGTCCCCGTGGACCCGGCGACCTTCCGCGCCGACCCGGCCGCCATGGCCGCGGCCTGCACCGATGCCACCGTCCTCGTCGTCGCCTCGGCCCCGTCGTACGCGCACGGCGTGATCGACCCGGTCGCCGAGATCGCCGCCCTCGCGGCCGAACGCGGTCTGCCCTGCCATGTCGACGCCTGCGTCGGCGGCTGGCTGCTGCCCTGGCTCGCCGAGGCCGGGGCCGACATCCCGCCCTTCGACCTCTCGGTACCCGGCGTGACCTCGCTCTCCTGCGACCTGCACAAGTACGGTTACGCGCCCAAGGGCGCCTCGGTGCTGCTCTTCCGCGACGAGGCCATGCGGCTGCGCGCCTACTACGCCTGCGCGGCCTGGCCCGGGTACACCGTGGTCAACTCCACCATCCAGAGCAGCAAGGGCGCCGGACCGCTGGCCGGCGCCTGGGCCACCCTCCAGGCGCTCGGCGCCGACGGCTACCGCGAACTGGGCCGCGCCGCCCTGGCCGCCACCGGCCGCCTGGTCGAGGGCGTCGGCTCGATCGACGGCCTGCACGTCCTGGGCCGGCCGGACGCCACCCTGGTCGCACTCGGCTCCGACAGCCTCGACCTCTTCGAACTCGCCGACGAGGCCCGGGTCCGTGGATTCTTCCTCCAGCCCCAGCTCAGCCTGGACGGCCTGCCCGCCAACCTCCACCTGACCCTGACCGGGGTCAGCGAGCAGGGCGTCGACGCGATGCTCGCCGTCCTCGCCGAGGCCGCCGACGCCGTACGGCCGCTGGGCCCGCCCAAGCCCCCGGTCGGTCTGACGGCCCTGCTCGACCAGGTCGACCTGACCACGCTGGACGACGCCTCCTTCGCGGCCCTCCTCCCGGGGGTCGGCATGGACGCGGCAGGGGTGGGCGGCGGGCGGATGGCCGCGATCAACCGGCTGATGGACGTCCTGCCGCCGGCCACCCGCGAACTCATCGTCACCCGCTTCCTGTCCGCCCTCTACAGCCCCCACCTCGCGGGCTGACGGCTGCGGACGGCCCTCGACGGGGAAGGTGACGGCTGTCACCCCGTACCCGCCGTGTTCGGTGCTAAAGTGACGCCGATCGATCTCGATCACAGGATTGTTACTCCCTGAGGACGCCACCGTCGTCGCCCCGCGCGATGCCACGGCGGCGGACCGCTGGAGGGGAGGCAAGGCCTGGGTGGCGCCGTGTGCGCGACCCGGGCCTTTTTTGTTGCCCGGATCCGGGTGGGAGAGATCGCGGAACGATGCCGCACGGCAGAACAGGATGCAGGGACGCATCATGAACACACCCGCACCGGGGCCCGGCACGCTGGCGGAGCAGATCCTCCGCGGCGTCGGCGGAGCCGAGAACGTCGAGAGCCTCACGCACTGCGCGACACGGCTGCGCTTCCAGCTCCATGACGGGGAGAAGGTCGACCAGGCCGCGCTCGACGCCCTCGACGGCGTCATGGGGACCGTGCCGCAGTCCGGCGACCGCTTCCAGATCGTGATCGGCGGAGCCGTCGCGAACGTCCACTCCAAGATCATGAACCTGCCGTCGATGAGCGGCGGCGGTACGTCCCGCCCGCAGTCCGACGCCGACGTCAAGGCCGCCGTCCGCGCCAGGGGCCGCGGCCGCTTCGCCTGGCTCGACAACTTCTTCGAGTACCTCTCCGACTCCTTCCGCCCGCTCATGGGCGTGCTGCTCGGCGCCTCGCTGATCATCGCGATCGCCTCCGTCCTCGACGCCCTCGGCGTGGTCGACTTCCGTGCCGAGGACAAGTCCGCCACCTGGGTCTTCGTCGACGCGATGTGGCGCTCGGTGCTGTACTTCCTGCCGATCATGGTCGCCTACAACGCGGCGAAGAAACTGAAGATCGACCCGTGGGTGGGCGCCGCCGTGATGGCCGCGGTGATGACCCCGAACTTCACGGGCATGCTCGCCAAGGACTCCGGGATCCCCGGCATCACCTGCACCACCAACGCGACGCTGGGCACCCAGGAGTGCGTGGCACGCGTCTTCGGGCTGCCGATGCAGCTGAACGACTACGGCGGCCAGGTCTTCGTGCCGCTGCTGATGGTCGCCGTGCTCGCCCTCGTCTACAAGGGCCTGCAGCGCGTCTTCCCGGAGAACGTGCAGCTGGTCTTCGTACCGTTCTTCAGCATGCTGATCATGATCCCGGTGACCGCCTTCCTCATCGGTCCCCTGGGGATCTGGGCCGGCAACGGCCTCGGCGAGGGCATGTCGTGGCTGAACGGCAACGCCCCCATCGTCTTCGCGATCGTCATCCCGCTGCTGTACCCGTTCCTGGTGCCGCTGGGCCTGCACTGGCCGCTGAACGCGCTCATGCTGCAGAACATCAGCACCCTCGGCTACGACTTCATCCAGGGCCCGATGGGTGCCTGGAACTTCGCCTGCTTCGGCGCGACCGCCGGCGTCCTGCTGCTCTCGATCCGCCACCGCGAGAAGGAGATGCGCCAGACGGCCACCGGCGCCCTGGCCGCAGGTCTGTTCGGCGGTATCTCCGAGCCGTCGCTGTACGGCATCCACCTGCGCTTCAAGCGGATCTACCCGCGCATGCTCGTCGGCTGCCTCGTGGGCGGCGTGATCGTGGGTGTCCTGGGCGGCGTGAACACCGAGGCGTTCGCCTTCACCTCCCTGCTGACCATCCCGGTCTTCTCCCCGACGGGCGTCTACGTCATCGCGATCACGGCGGCCTTCGTCACCTCCATGGCGCTCGTGTACTTCTCCGACTACCGCACCCCGGAGGAGCGCGCCCAGGCCAACGCCGAACGCGACGCCGCAGAGGCCGCCGAAGCCGCTGGGGCCGTCGGGGCCGCCGAGGCGGCCGCCCGTGGCGAGGCCGCGGTGACCGGTGACCGTGAGACCGTGGCGGCCGACGACCGGGAGCTCGTCGCCGTCGGCGCCGCCGGAGCCGTCGCACCGGCCGCAGCCGCAGCCGGTGCTGATGCCGCCCCCACGGCAGGCTCCGCCGGGGAAGGCTTCGCCCTCGCGGCGCCGGTCGCGGGCCGCGTGATCGGCCTCGGCGAGGTCGAGGACCCGGTCTTCTCCTCCCGCGCGCTCGGCGAGGGCGTGGGCATCGAGCCGGCCGACGGCCACGTCGTCGCCCCGGCCGACGGCGAGCTGGTCACGGTCGCCGACACGGGCCACGCCTTCGGCATCCGCACCGCGGACGGCATCGAGGTGCTCATCCACGTCGGCATCGACACGGTGCAGATGCGCGGAGAGGGCTTCGACGTGCGCGTCGAAGCCGGCCGGAAGGTCTCCGCGGGCGACCTCCTCGTCGAGGTCGACCTGGACGCCGTGCGCGCCGCGGGGCACCCGACCGTCACCCTCATGACCGTCCTCAACACCGCGGACGTCGCCTCGGTCGAACCGCACGCCGGGCAGGACGTCGCCGCCGGCGCCCCCGTGGTGACCGTGCGACGGTGACGACCCGCCGTCGGTGCGGTGTGTGCACGTGTCCCCTCACGGGGCGCGTGCACACACCGCACCGGTTCGGGAGAGGATGGGACATGGACAGAAAGGAGGGCCGGCGGTGAAGGCGCTGCGTGTCCTCAACAACAACGTGGTCCTCGCGCTCGACAAGCAGGGCCAGGAGGTCATCCTCACGGGGCGCGGCATCGGCTTCGGCTCCCGTCAGGGCAAGCCCGTCGACCCCACCCTGATCAAGCGCGTCTTCGTCCCGGCCGACGGTCACGACCCCGGGCATCTGGCCGAGGCCCTCGCCCTCATCAGCGAGGATGTCCTGAGGGCCGTCGTGATCGCCCTCGGCGAGGCCGGCATCGAGGGGCGCGAGTCCACTCGCCCCACCCTCGTCGTCGCCGTCGCCGACCACGTCGCCGGCGCGCTGGACCGGGCCGCGCGGGGCATCGTCGTCGAGTACCCGCTGAGCGCCGAGGTCCAGACCCTGTACGCCACCGAGTACGCCCAGGCGCAGCTGCTGCTGCGGGCCATCAACGAGCGTGTGGTCCCGAAACTGGAGGCGTCCGAGGCGACCGCGCTCACGTTGCACCTGGTCAACGCGGGCTTCGTCTCGGGCGACCTGTCCTTCACGTACACGATGACCGGGGTCATCCAGCAGATGCTCGCCGTCGTACGGGAACGGTACGGGCTTGACGTCTCCCAGGACTCCATCGGCGCGGCCCGGTTCATCACCCACGTGCGCTACCTCTTCGCGCGGATCCAGCAGCATCGGCAGCTGAAGGGCCACGAGTCCACGATCGGCAAGGGCATCCGCCAGCACTACCCGGAGGCGACCCACACCGCGCAGCAGCTGGCGACGATCGTCGAGCTGCGTCTGGGCCAGCAGCTGAGCGAGGACGAGGTCTCCTACCTGGCACTCCATGTGGCCCGTATGACGGTGGAGACCGACGACGCCGCCGTGTGAGCCCGCGACGTGGGGCGGACCGGAACCTCCGCCTCGCCCCACGGTCGCTGTCACCTCCCTGACTGGAGGGCGCCCCAGGTGCCGGAGCCGACGATGCCGTCGACCGTCAGTCCTCGTGAGGACTGGTAGTCGCGGACGGCCTGGCCCGTGCCGGAGCCGAAGACACCGTCGATGGCCACCGTCCGGCCGAGGGCGGCGGTCAGGGCACGCTGGAGCCGGGTGACGGCTTCACCTGTCGAGCCGTTCTGGACGGTGGGGGTGGACCCGCGGGACAGCAGGGCCGTCCAGGTCTTCGCGCCGATCACACCGTCCGCCGTGAGTCCCCTGCCGGCCTGGAAGTTCTTGGCGGCGGTGGTGGTGGCGGGGCCGAAGATCCCGTCCGGGGTGCCGGGGTCGTATCCGGCGGCGGTCAGCAGGCACTGGGCCGCCTTGACCTGGTCGCCGGTCGAGCCGCTCTGGACGGTGGCGTACGCGGTGAAGCTGAGGGTGGCTCCGGTACAGGTGGGCGGGGGCGGGGTGCCGGTCCCCACGTCCAGGTAGTCGCGGTCGATGGTGATCGAGTAGCCGCCGTAGGACTCGGTGACCTCGCCCGCGTACTGGTGGATGCGCTGGTGGCCGGCCCAGTAGGTGGACGGCACATAAGTGCCGGTGTTGGTGTCGGCGGCCCCGTTCCACCATGCGTAGAAGATGTGGTCGACCCGCGTGTAGGCGCTGTTGGCGTACTCGCTCGCGGCGTCCTTGATGCCGGAGGCGGCGCTGGAGTAGAAGCCCGACAGATAGCCGCCGCTGTGCAGACGCTCGGTCCAGCCGGACAGGTACGACAGCACGGCCGCCTTGCAGGAGGCGGTGGAGGCGTAGGCCTCGATGTCGCTGTAGACGGCGCTGCCCGCCGGGATGCCGAGGCCCGACGCGGCGGTGAGGGCGGCGGCCGCCGCGGTGACGCCCTGGGACCTGGCCGTGGCGGGGTCGGCGGACATCTTCAGCGAGAAGCTCGTGCACGGGGCCTGGCGGCCGACGTCGATCGGGATCAGCCGCCATCCGTTGCCGGTCTGGCCGGCCACCCAGCTCGCGGTCAGATTCGGCTGCGCGCAGCCGCGGAAGGCACCGCTGATGTAGACGCCGACCGCGCTGTACGGCGAGTTGGCCTGCCAGGCGTTCATGGCGGCCTGCGAGGGCGCGGCGCAGGCGTCGAAGCCCTTGCCCAGGTACGTGCCGGGCTGCGGCCCGGCCGTGGCGAGCGGGGTGGTCGTGTCGGAGCGCTGCCCCGCGTCGGGCAGTTCGGTGCGCTCGGCGCTCTCGGTGAGCTCGGCCGAGCCGAGTACCCCGCGCACCAGGTGCTCGGTCTGCGGGGTGTGGGCGGCGGTGACCAGGACTCCGGCGTCCTCGACGGCGACCTGGATGGAGTCGTTGCTGGACACGGCTGTGGGGGCGGTGGCTCGGCCGTGCCGGGTCCGCGCGGTCGCCGCGGTCGTGTGGCGTGCGGAGCGGGCGGTGATGGGCTCCACGACGATGCCCGCCGTACGGCCCACGACGTGGGCGGGGCAGTCGCTCTGCTCGGCGGGCTCGCCCAGGTAGACGGCGGGTGTGTCGAACCGGAGGCAGGTGTGCGGATTCCTCGTCAGGTCGACGACCTGCCAGTCGGTGGGCACCTGGATGCGGTAGCCGTGGTACGTGACGGACTGTCGGCCGGTATCGGGCGGTGAGGTGGCGGCCGCGGCCGAGCCGGGAACGGCGAACGCACCGGCACCGGCACCGGCGAGGACCGCCAGCGCGGCCGTCACGGCACGGGCGCGCCAGGACATGCGGGACGACATCATCGCGGCTCCATCCGATTCCTGAGTCCCCATCAGGGGGAGACACAGGGGTGAGTGTGGCGTCCGGAAGGGTGCGTGTCCACACCCTCACCACCTGCCACAGGAGACCGCGGCCGTGCCTCAAGGGCGAAGTGCCGACACGCCACGCGCGTGTCGGCACCTTCGCTCCCGGAGTGGTCAGCGCTCCTCGCGCAGCCCCCATGGCGCCCCGTGCTCGGCGAGCAGGTCGAGGAACGGCCGGGGCGGGAGGGCCTCGGGGCCGAGGACGCCGCTGCCCTTCCACGTACCGTTCGCGATGAGTTCGAGGGCGATCACCGGGTTGACGGCCGTCTGCCAGACCACGGCCTGGGACCCGTACTCGCGCATCGACCACTCGTTGTCGACGACGTGGTACAGATACACCTCGCGAGCGACACCGTCCTTCGTCCCCCTGACCCAGGTGCCCGCACAGGTCTTGCCCTTCATCCGGTCGCCGAGCGTGGCCGGGTCGGGCAGGCACGCGGCGACCACGTCGCGCGGCGAGACCTCGACCGGTCCGTCCGCGCCGGGGACGGCGACCCTCGTCGTGGAGTCGAGCCCCAGCGCGTGGAGGGTCTTGAGCTTGGCGATGAAGTCGTCGCCGAGACCGTACTTGAACGTCACCCGGCGCGCGTCCACCCAACGGGGCATCAGCAGCACCTCCTCGTGCTCGACGTTCACGCACTCCACGGGGCCGATCCCCTCGGGGAAGTCGAAGACCTCGGGCTCGCTGAACGGTGCCGTGGTGAACCAGCCGCGGTCCTTCTCGTAGACCACGGGCGGGTTGAGGCACTCCTCGATCGTGGTCCAGATGCTGAAGGAGGGCGCGAAGTCATGGCCCTCGACGCTGAGGTTCGCGCCGTCGCGGACGCCGAGTTCCTCGATCTCGTCGAAGAGTTCGTCCGCCGCGTACCGGGCGAAGACGTCCGACAGGCCCGGCTCCACGCCCATTCCGACCAGTGCGAGACGGCCGGCGCTCTCCCAGTCCGCGGCCCGGGCGAACTGCTCGTCACCGAGCTTCACCCCGCACTGCTCGTACGGGGCGGTCGCGTGCGGCACGGACAGCGACATCGCCATGTCCAGATAGTGCGCGCCCGCCGCGAGAGCGGCGTTGAACAGGGGCATCACGAACCGCGGATCGGTCGCGTTGAGCAGGACGTCGCAGCCTTCCGCGACGAGGACGCGGCGCACCGCGTCCTCGTCGGAGGCGTCCAGCCGGCAGGGGCTGAAGCGGCCCTCCCGGTCGTCGAGCGCGGCGACGGCCGCCTGAGCGCGGGCGAGGTCGTAGTCGGCGACGACCATGTGGGTCAGGAAGCCGCGGCGGGCGGCGATACGGGTCACGGCGGTTCCGACACCGCCCGCACCCACGAGAAGTACGCGCATGTCACACACCTTTTCGTCTGGAGACGGCTCCCCGGGCGGGAGCCCCGGGGAGTGATCCGATGGAACACGCGGCGGGCCGTTAAGGTCTACGGTGTTGGCATAAGGAGCGGAGAGGGAGGTGGTGGCGCGGTGTCCAAGAAGGTGGTCCCGGAGGCGGAACGGCGCAGACGGCGGCCGACCCGGCAGGGCACGGTGCTGTCGGAGCAGCTGATCGTGCGGACGGCCCTGCGGATGCTCCGCGAGCACGGCAGCGCCGGCCTGACCGCACGCCGCCTGGGCGCCGCCCTGGGTGCCGACCCGAGCACCCTCTACCGCTACTTCGCCGGCCTGGACGGCCTGACCCGGGCCATCGGCGAGGAGCTGATGGGACAGGCCCTGGACAACTGGTCGCCCACCGGGAAGTGGCGTGCCGACCTGCGTGCTCTGGGCCTGGCCATCCACGCCTCCTATCTCGCCCATCCGCACGCCGCCGTGCTGACCGCCAGCCGGGTCACCGGCCGCCCGCGTGAGATCGCGGTCGACGAGACCATCCTCGGCATCCTGCGCGGGGCGGGCTTCGACGACACGGACGCCGTCGGCGTGTACCACGCCTTCATCGACCTGGCACTGGCCTTCGCCGCCCTGGACGCGGGGGCCCTCGCCATCAAGGACGAGGCCAGGGAGGCGGACGAGGACATGTGGACCTCGACGTACGCGCGCCTGCCCGCCGAGACCCATCCGCACATCGCCGCCACCGCCCACCTGCTGGCGGCCCGGATGAACCTCAGCGCCTATCCGGTCGTCCTGGACACCCTCCTGGACCGGGCGCAGGCGCGCCTGGCCGCCGTACGGAAGCGTGCCACCCCCACGGCGTGAGTCCCGCGGTCGCTCCGGCCGGTCGCTCCCGCCGGTCGCTTCGACGCCGTGGCGCGCGGCGCCCGTGGGCGGGATCCTGGAGGGAGGAGGGCCGCGCGGCGCTTCCGCGTGGCCGCGCCCATGAGGAGGCAGGCCATGACACGGCACCTGGAGTGGAAGGTCGGCCTGGATCTGGTCGAGGAAGGCGGCAGGACCAAGGCGGAGGCCCGCCTGGACACCGGTACGTCGACCCTCACCGGTCGCGGCAGCGCCCGCTGCAACCCGGCGGACGTCGACGTACCGGTGATCGGCGACGACCTCGCCGCGAGCCGGGCCATGAAGGATCTGGCCGGAAAGCTGATGAAGGAGGCCAACCGGGAGATGGAGGCCGTGGGCGCCGACACCGTGCCCCGGCGCACCGGACCCGGATACGGCTGGCCCGAGGCGGTCGAGTGACCGCCCGCCGTCACAGGACGACGCGGCCCCGGCCCGCCACTGCCACGCGCAGCGGCGGGCCGGCGTCGTACGTCCGGTGTCGTGCGTCCGGAGTCGTCCGTACGGGGCTGCCGCCCTCAGGCGTCGGCCGCCCCCGGCTGGTCCTCGTACGTCAGGCGGTCCACGACCTCCACCACGCCGTCCACGTCCTCGCAGAGGCGGACGAAGATCGGGGTCATGCTGCGGCGCGGCAGGGTGCCGGTGAGGGTGACGCGGCCCTCGGCGACGTCGACGTGGAGAGAGGCGGGGGAGAGGCGCAGGATGCGGGTGACGACGTCCTCGACGATCTCCTCCTGGATCGCGCGGTCCCGGCGCAGGAAGAGCTGGATCAGGTCGCTGCGGCTGAGGACGCCGATCAGGCGCCCGTCCGCGTCCACCACCGGCAGCCGCTTCACCCGGTTCCGTTCCATGTGCCGGGCCGCCTCGACCGCCGTCCAGGAGGGGCGGGCGGTGACCGCGGGGCTGGACATCATCGCCTCGGCGGTGCTGGGGCCGTCCTTGGCGGTGTGCCGCCGCAGCAGGTCCGCCTCCGACACCACGCCCACCGGCCGGTTCTCGGCGTCGACGACCGGCATGGCGGTGATGCCGTACTCGTCGAGCAGCCGGGCGATCTCCTTGAAGGGAGTGCCCGGCTGCACCGCGATCGCGGTCGGCGTCATGAGGTCGGCGACACTGCGGTGCCTCATCGTTCGTCCCGTCCCTTCTCTGCTCCTTTGTCCATGATCCCTCACGGATGGCGGACGGGGGCGGCGAGCCCGTGGTCACCGGCCCGGCGCGAGCCGGGCCCGCGCCCCCGGACAGCCGTCCGGGCGTACGAGGAAGGCCGTCGGCGCCGTCACGGAGTACGGGCGGGCGAACGCGCCCCGCGCGTCCCGGTACACGGGAAGCCCCGCCGCCGAGGCCTCGTCGGCGCCGCCCGCGCCGCCGGTTCGGCCGCCCCGTCCGCGTACAGGATCTGGCTGCGCATCGGCACGGCCGCCTCCAGGGCCTCCCGCACACAGCCCATCCGGTCCCAGATCTCCAGGACCGGCGAGGGGTCACCACGGAACGGGCCGGTGGTGCTGCGCATGGCCGGTGCCTTCCTGGGAGAGGTCCCTTCTCCATCCTCGGCCGCCGCTCCGGGCGCCGCACCCGCGCCTGCCCGTACCCGCGGGGCAGTCCCCCGGGGCTCAGCTCCCGCTGAGCACCCGCCGCAGGGCCGCCACCGCGTGGTCGCGGTGCTGGTCGAGCCACCGCACCGCGGTCTCCTCGTCGCCCTCGCCCACCGCCGAGACGACGGCCCGGTGCTCGTGGACGGCCCGCTCGCGGTGCGGGTCCTCGGCGTAGTAGAGCGCCCGGTACGCGTCGGTCGCGTCCCACAGAGTGCCGATCAGGCGCACCAGGCGCGGCATTCCGGAGGCCTCGATCAGGGTGAAGTGGAAGCGCCGGTTGGCCTCGGCCATCGCCGTCACGTCGCCTGCCCCGGCGGCCCGTTCGACCTCCTCCTGGATCCGTTCCAGGGTGCCGGTCAGCCCGTCCGGCAGGCGGGCGAACGCGGTGCGCACCGCCTCTGTCTCCAGGAGCCGGCGGATCCGGTAGATCTCCTCCAGGTCCGCCAGGGACAACTCGGCGACGAAATAACCCCGGTGGACGTGGTGCACCACCAGGCCCTCGGCCTCCAGGGTCTTCAGCGCCTCGCGCAGCGGGACCCGGCTGACGTCGAGCCGGGCGGCCAGGGCGTCCTGCCGGATCGGGTCGCCCGGCCGCAACTCCCCGGTGGTGATGGCACGTCGCAGCTCCGTGAGTACGAACTGCTGGGCGGTCGGGGGCCGCCGCCTCTCCGCCTCGTCGCTCATCGTGTGTCCGTCCCTTCCCTCGACCGCGTGCCCCTCATGTCGCTACCGGCCCGCCGTGCCCGGCCCCGCGCCCTGCACCGTGCCCTGCCCCAGGCCGAGCTCCGCGAGCACCTCGGCCGTGTGCTCGCCGAGGCGCGGGGGAGCGGACCGGTAGGCGGCCGGGGTGGCGCCGAAGGCGACGGGATGGGCCACCTGCCCAGGCCCGGCCGCGTCCGCCGGGACGCGCGGCGCGAGTCCGAGCCGCTCGGCGAGTGCGAACGCGCCGCCCAGGTCGTTGATCGGCCCGCACGGCACCCCCGCGCCGGTCAGTTCCTCGAACCACGCGTAGGCGGTGCGCTCCGCGAGCCGCCGGGACAGCTCGGCGCCCAGCTCGTCCCGGTGCGCGACCCGGGCCGTGTTGGTGGCGAAGCGGGGGTCGTCGGCGAGCCCGGGGGCGCCGATCCGTTCGCACAGGGCGCGGAACTGGCGGTCGTTGCCGACGGCCAGGACCAGCGGCCGGTCGCTCGCCTCGAACACCTCGTACGGGGTGATGCTGGGGTGCCGGTTGCCCAGGGCGCGCGGCACGACGCCCGCGGCGAGATGGGCGGCGGCCTGGTTGGTGAGCGCGGAGAGCAGCGAGGTGAGCAGCGAGACCTCGATCCGCTGGCCCTCGCCGGTGCGTTCGCGGTGGCGGAGGGCGGCGAGCACGCCCATGCCCGCGTGCAGCCCGGTGATGACGTCGACCAGGGCCACGCCCGCCTTGGTGCCGGGTCCGCCGGGCTCTCCGGTGACGCTCATCAGCCCGCCCATCGCCTGCACGAGCAGGTCGTAGCCGGGCAGCGCGGCGCCCTCCGCCGAGCCGAAACCGGTGACCGAGCAGTAGACCAGTCCGGGGTTGGTGCCCCGCACGTCCTCGTAACCGAGACCGAGCTTGTCCATGGTGCCGGGGCGGAAGTTCTCCACGAGCACGTCCGCCCGGTCCACGATCGCCCGGGCCGTCTCCAGATCCGCCGGATCGGTGAGATCCAGCGCCACGGAACGCTTGTTGCGGTTCACCCCGAGGAAGTACGTGGCCTGGCCGTCGGCGAACGGCGGGCCCCACGCGCGCGTGTCGTCGCCCGCGCCCGGCCGCTCGATCTTCACGACCTCGGCGCCCAGGTCCGCCAGGAGCATCGTCATGTACGGGCCGGCGAGCACCCGCCCGAAGTCCGCCACGACGATCCCGGACAGGGCACCCGCGGGCAGGTCGCCCGGTTCCGGCTGCTGCGCGTGCATTCCGCCCTCCCGCATCGGTGATCGGATCCAAGCGGACCGTAGAGGGCCCCGGCCGGATATTCAATACTGGATCCAATATCCGATCCGGGCCTATGCTTCCGCTCGCCGAGTCGCCGCCACAGCCGCCAGGAGGCCGTCAGTGAAGCCGTCGCAACCCTCCCGCCCCGCGCAGTCCGCGCCCGTCCACCCGCTCGACCTGCTCGCGATCGACGGACTCCTCACCGACGAGGAGCGGGAGATCCGCAGCACCGTACGGACCCTCGCCGACCGCGAGCTGCGCCCGCACATCGCCGAGTGGTTCGAGTCCGGCACCATCCCGGCCCGCGAACTCGCCCGCACCCTCGGCGGCCTCGGCGTGCTCGGCATGCACCTGGAGGGTTACGGCTGCGCGGGCACGAACTCCGTGGCGTACGGCCTGGCCTGCACGGAGCTGGAGGCCGTCGACTCCGGACTGCGCTCCCTCGTCTCGGTGCAGGGCTCGCTCGCCATGTACGCCATCTGGAAGTACGGCTCCGAGGAGCAGAAGCAGCGGTGGCTGCCCGGGATGGCGGCCGGCGAGTACATCGGCTGCTTCGGCCTCACCGAGCCCGACGCCGGCTCCGACCCCGGCGCGATGCGCACCCACGCCAAGCGGGACGGCTCCGACTGGGTGCTCAACGGCACCAAGATGTGGATCACCAACGGCTCGGTGTCCGACGTCGCCGTCGTCTGGGCCCGCACCGAGGACGGCGTCCGCGGCTTCGTCGTACCCACCGACACGCCCGGCTTCAGCGCCCCCGAGATCAAGCGGAAGCTGTCCCTGCGCGCCAGCGTCACCAGCGAACTCGTCATGGAGGACGTGCGCCTGCCCGCCGACGCGATGCTGCCCGGTGCGCGCGGCCTGTCCGGCCCGCTCGGCTGCCTGAACGAGGCCCGCTTCGGCATCGTCTTCGGCGCCCTCGGCGCCGCCCGCGACTGCCTGGAGACGGCGATCTCGTACGCCGGCGACCGCACCGTCTTCGCCCGCCCGCTCTCCTCGTACCAGCTCACCCAGCAGAAGCTGGCGGACATGGCCCTGGAGCTCGGCAAGGGCATGCTGCTCGCCGTCCACCTCGGGCGCCTCAAGGACGCCGGGACCCTGCTGCCCGAGCAGATCAGCGTCGGCAAGCTCAACAACGTGCGCGAGGCCATCGCGATCGCCCGCGAGTGCCGCACCATCCTCGGCGCCAACGGCATCACCCTCGAGTACCCGGTGCTGCGCCATGCCAACAACCTGGAGTCGGTGCTCACCTACGAGGGCACCAGCGAGGTGCACGCCCTGGTCATCGGCAAGGCGCTCACCGGCGAGCAGGCCTTCCGCTGACCTGCCCGCCCTGCCTGTCTCACGCGGTCCCGGGGGACCCCGGCGTGCCCAGCGACGCACTCGGCGACATGCTCGCCGAGGCGCTTGCCGAGGCGCTCGCCGACGTGCTCGCCGACGCGCTCGACGAACTCGGGCCGGGGCCCGAGGACTGCGTGGACGGCGTCGTGGTGGAAGGTGTCGTGTCCGAGGGGGTCGGGCTCGACGTGGACGGCGACGGCGTCGGCGAGGTCGGGGTGAGCGTCGACGGGCACGGCGAAGGCGTCACGCCGTTGACGGGCGTCGGGGTCTCCGTACCCGTCACCGTCACGCACGGCACCGGCGACGAAGGCGACGTGGACGGGGTCGGGGTGGGCCGTACCGGGGCGGTCGTGTGCTGGTCGTGCCGGCCCGAGTCGCCCGGCTTGCGGGCGATCCAGCGGTCGGTGTTCGGGTCGTAGATCACGAAGACGTTGATCACGGTCACGGACGGCTGGACGTAGACGACATTGCTCGTCCGGTAGCCCGGCCACGCCTGGCCCACCTGCTTCGGCGACTTCTGCGCCTGCGGCGCCGTCAGCGGATTGCCGCAGGCGCACCGCACCCGCGGCACCCCGCGGTCGTCCACCAGGACGGCGGTGCCCGCCTGGAGCACCGACTGGAACGGGGCCGCCTTGCCGCCGGTGAACCCGTGGTTGGTGACCCGGGTGTCGACGCGCAGCTGAACGGACGTCAGGGAGCGCAGAAAGCCCGGGACTTCGTTGGCGGTGACGCCGACGACCGACGCGAAGGCCGCGTTCTTGGCCGGCTCGTCGGCGAGGAAGCGGATCTGCTGCTCCACGTCACAGCTCGCCGTGCGGTGCGTGCCCCCGTACAGGCCCGGGGTCGAACCCGTCACCGGCCGCGCGTTGGCGTTGCCGCCGGACTCGCTGGGCAGTACGGGAGGCGAGAGGGTCGCGCCGCCCGTACGCGCGGTGGAGCGGGTGAAGGGATCGGGGCCGCTCGCCGAGGTGTTCTGCAGGAACACCTCGCCGCCGCCCGCACCGCCGCCCTGGTTCGCCTGGTCGCCGCCCTGCTGCGTGAGCACGACGATCAGCGCCACGGCCGCCACCACGACGGCCGTCAGCGAGGCGACCTTGGGGATCGAGCGGTACCACGGGCCGCCCCCGCCGCCGTTCGGCGCGCCCCCGCCCGTACCGCCGCCGGGGCCGCCGGGGCCGCCGGAATCGCCCCCGCCGGCGCCACCGCCTCCTCCGCCGCCCCCGCCCGAGCCGTCGTGTGGTGGGCCGGGCGGAGGTGGCGGGGGAGCGGTCTGGCCGGGGCGCGTCGAGGGGCCCGAGAGGGGCCCCGAGGGCGGGCCGGTGGGAGGTACCGAGGGCTGGCCGGACGGCGGGTGGGAAGTCACGTTTTTCCCTTTCTTCCGTTCCGCGCCTATTGTGTGCGCCGATCCTGTGCCGCCCGCAAGCGGACGGCACCGGCCGGTACTAGCGTGGGCACCGTGAGCAACCGGCTCCCCACCCCACCCGGCACGTCCGCGCCCGCCGACGTCACCGGGCAGGCGGCCCGCGGCGTCCTCTGGGCGCTCGCCGCCGTCGTCACGGGCGTCCTCGCCATGGGCGTCACCGCCGGCCTCGGCCTGTGGGCCGCCGGAGCCGCCGATCTCCCGGGCGGCGCCGGGGCGTTCGTCGCCGTCCTCGCGGCGGTCGTCGTCATGGCCGCCGGCGGCCAGATCTCCCTCTCCGGCGACGCCGGAGCCCTCGCCGGCACCCAGGCCGAACTGACCGCCATGCCGCTCTCCGTCACCCTGGTGGGCGCACTGGTCACGGGCGCCGTGTTCCTGCGCCCGTTGCGCCACCACGCCGTGGCCCCCGCCCGCGCGCTCCTCGCCCTGGCCGTCCCCACCGTCCTGCTCTGGCTCGCCGCCCTCGGCGGGCTCACCGCCCTCGCCCGGCACGACTTCCCGATCACCCTCGGCGGCGGCACCACCGAGGACACCGGAGACCTCGGTGACCTCGGTGACCTGTTCAAGGACCTCCTGGACGCCGCGAATCCCAAGGCCGGGTTCACCACCGACGTCGGCCCCACGCTCTTCTTCGGGCTGCTCTGGATCCTCGGCGTCCTCGTCGTCGCCCTCCTGGTCTCCCGCAGCGCCCCGCTGCCCGCCCGCTACGTCCGCCGCCACCAGGCCATCCGGCCCGCCGCCTCCGCGATCCTGCTCCTGCTCCTCGCGTACGTGGCCGTCGCCCTCGTCATCGGCCTCGTCGTCGCCGCCACCAAGGGCCACGCGGCCGAGACCTTCGCCGTGATCCTGCTCGGCCTGCCCAACGTCGCCTGGCTCGCCCTCGGCGTCGGCATCGGCGGCTCCTGGGAGGGCCGGGCCGAGGGCCCGTTCGGCCTCCCGATGCCGCAGATCCTCGACTCCGTGCTGCGCGGCGGGAACGGCGGCAAGGACCTGTCCACCGTCGACCTGGGCTCCCTCGCCTCCTACGACGCCCGCGCCTGGTGGCTGCTCCCCGTCGCCGCCGTCCTGATCCTCGGCGCCGCCTTCGTCATGGCCGTCCGCTCACCCGCCCGCGTCAAGCCCTGGCAGCACGGCCTGCACCTCGGCGTCGCCTTCGCCGTGGCCGTCCTGGTGGTCATGCCGCTCACCCTCGTCGAGGCCCGCTTCGGCCTCTCCATCCTCGGCATCGGCGACCTCGGAGCCCTCGGCGCCGAGGTGATCCTGCGCCCCCACATCTGGGGCATGTTCGGCCTCGCCGTCCTGTGGGGCATGGTCGCCGGCATCCTCGGCGGCTTCCTGGCCACACGGGTACGGCGACGCGGCGAGGTACCGGCGGACACGGACCGGGCTCAAGCCCCACACCGTGGCGCGTGAGCCGGTCACATATGCCCGCTTGCCCTGCTTCCTCGCTCCCTCGTGTTCACGAACCCAGGGACTTGAACACCGGCCGCGCCCACTCCGGCGGCTCCGGCGGCGGGCTCACCGGGCGCTCCTCGGTGCCGCCGCGGTACGGGTGGCTGCTCCGCACCCCGCGCTCCAGGGCCGCCCGCAGCTCCGCGACGAACTCCACGCAGGTGGCGTACCGCTCCTCGGGAGACTTCGCCAGGGCGCGGGCGAAGACCTCGTCCGCCGCCTCCGGCAGGCCCTCCCGCTCCTCCGACAGCGGGGGCGGCGGATCGTACTGGTGCGCCCAGAGCAGGGCCATGTCGTCGTCCCGGCGGAACGGCGGCACGCCCGTCAGCATCTCGAACACCACACAGCCCAGGCTGTAGACGTCGCAGCGGCCGTCGACCGGCTTGCCGGAGATCTGTTCCGGGGCCACGTAGTCGAGCGTGCCGACGAACTGGCCCACGGTGGTGAACCCGGTCAGCGACAGGGACTTCTTCGTCAGGCCGAAGTCGGTCAGGTAGACGTGCTCCGGATGGTCGCGGTCGGTGCCCTCGGCCACCAGGATGTTGCCCGGCTTCACGTCCCGGTGCACCAGGTCGTGCGCGTGTGCCGCGTCGAGCGCCGAGGCCACCTGCGCGGCGATCCGCCCGGCCGACACCGGCTCCAGCGGCCCCTCCCGGTCGAGTAGGGCGCGCAGGTCCTGCCCGGGCACATAGCGCATCGCGATGTACAGCACGCCCTCCGTCTCGCCCGCCTCGAACACCGGGACGATGTGCGGATGGTCGATGGCCGCGGCCACCCGCGACTCGTGCGCGAAACGCTTGCGGAAGGTGTCGTTACGGGCCAGCTCCGGGGCGAGCAGCTTCAGCGCCACCGTGCGTTCCAGCCGTACGTCGAAGGCCCGGTAGACCACGGCCATACCGCCGCGTCCGATCTCCTCCTCCACCAGATAGCCCGCGATCCGCTTGCCGAGCAGGCCGGAGTCCCGCCCGGCGGCCGGCAGTCCGGGGTGGGTGCCGGGGTGGGGTTCCGCTCCCGGCGACGTGCCGTGTGACACGCCCGGCGAGGTGCCGGCCACCAGCCCCGGGGTCGTCCCCGGCGCCGTGTCCTCGTGCTTCTCAGGCCCCTGCTTCTCCGGCTCCGCCATCAGCGCTCACCGCCCGGCCTGTCCGGCCCGTCCGGCGGCGGAGCGGGCACGACGCGCGTGGCGTCCGGCGCGTCGGACGCGTCCTCGCGCAGCTGCGGCACCACCTGGGTCGGCTCGTGCCCGAGTCCGGGTTCGGGGGCGGCCGCCGCCGACGGGCCGGACGAGGCCGCGTACGTGCTGAGGCCGGTGCCGTCGCAGTACACCCAGCGCTCGTGCTCCGCGTCGTACAGCCACAGCGATTCGCCGTCGACGACCATCCCCACCCGGAGCCCCCGCGTCCGGGTCCGGAAGGTCTCCCCGTCCGCCCGGCCCGCCGCCAGCTCCTCCGCCGCCCGCCGGTAGCGCCCGAGCGCGTCCTCCGCCCGCGCCATCAGAGGCCGGGGATCGGCGGTACGGGCCGGCGGGCGGCCCGCGGCCGGCGGATCGGCCGGTACGGAGACGAGCAGCCGTGCGTCCACCCACGCCGACCAGCCGTTGGAGCACAGCACCTGCCCCCAGTCGCCGACCCGCGCGGTCAGGCGCACCGGCAGGTACGCGTCGAGGGACTGCGTCGGCACCGCCGGATCGGGCGCCTCCCAGGCGGGCAGACCGTCGCCCGGCACCACATGGGTGGGCCGGAAGTCCGGTACGGCCTCCTCGGGCCCCGGCTCCGGGAAGCCCCCGCCCCCGGCCCCCGGGCCCGTACCTGCACCGGCGCCGTGCGTGCCACCCGCCCCGTACTCCGGCATCCCGTCCACAGCGCCCACGGATCCCTACCTCCGCTCCCTCTGCCACAAGCCCCTACGGGTGCCTACTTCCGCATCACGACCGGCTCGTGCCGGCGCAGCAGCCGGGCCACCACGACACCGAGGACGACACTCAGCACCACCAGCATGCCCATGTCGAAGAGCCACGCGCCCACCGTGTGGTCCATCAGCGGATCGGCGGTCTTCTCGCCCGGCACCGTCGCGCCGATGTCGATGGTCGCCCCCATCGCCGCGAACGCCCACCGCGACGGCACCAGCCAGGCCAGCTGCTCCAGGACCGGCGTGCCGCGCACATTGAGCAGCGCTCCGCAGAACACCACCTGCACGATGGCGAGGAGGACGAGCAGCGGCATCGTCACCTCCTCCTTGCGCACCAGGGCGGAGACGAAGAGGCCCAGCATCATCGCGGTGAAGGCGAGCAGCGCGACGGCCAGGGTGATCTCCACCAGCGGCGGCATCAGCACCCCCTTGCCGTCGGGCGCGCCGAGCGGCACCCCGATCAGTGCCACCAGGGTCAGCACCACCGCCTGCACGACGGTGATCAGACCGAGGACGACGACCTTCGACATCAGATACGCGGAACGCGACAGGCCGACGGCTCTCTCGCGGCGGTAGATGGTCCGCTCCTTGACCAGCTCGCGCACCGCGTTCGCCGCGCCCGTGAGCACGCCGCCGACACACAGGATCAGGAGCACGTTCAGCGTCGACTCGGGGTTGAGACGGCCCTCCGACAGGGCGCGCGCCATGGCGCCCATGATGAACGGCAGCGCCACCATGATGGCCAGGAAGGTCCGGTCGGCGGACAGTGCCGCCGCGTACCGCCGGACGAGGGTACGGAGCTGGGCGCCCCAGCTCTGCGCCTTCGGCGGCGGCGCGGGCTCGGGCGGGGCGGTTCCGACGGCTCCGGCCGCTCCGGAGGCGAGCGCGGGCACCGGCGGCCGGACGGTGGGCTCCTCGATGTACTGCCGGTGGAAGCGCGAGGCCCGGTAGCGGCCCGCCCAGTCGCGGTCGCGCTCGTTCTCGAAGGCCTCGAAGGCCTCGGGCCACTGGTCGAAGCCGAAGAAGCCGAGGGTCTCGCCGGGCGGCCCGTAATAGGCGACCCGCCCGCCCGGCGCGAGGACGAGCAGCCGGTCGCACACGTCGAGGCTCAGCACGCTGTGGGTGACGACCACGACCGTGCGCCCGTCGTCGGCGAGCCCGCGCAGCATGTGCATCACCGAGCGGTCCATGCCCGGGTCGAGCCCGGAGGTCGGCTCGTCGAGGAAGAGCAGGGAGGGCTTGGTGAGCAGTTCGAGCGCGACGCTCACCCGCTTGCGCTGGCCGCCGGACAGACTGTGGATCGGCTGCTTCGCCCGCTCCTGAAGGCCCAGCTCCCGGATCACCTCATCGACCCGGGCGCGCCGCTCGGCGGGCGCGGTGTCCTCGGGGAAACGCAGCTCGGCGGCGTACGCGAGGGCGCGCCGGACGGTGAGCTGGAGGTGCAGGATGTCGTCCTGCGGGACCAGGCCGATGCGCTGGCGCAGCTCCGCGTAGTCCCGGTACAGGTCGCGGCCGTCGTAGAGCACGGTGCCCCGGTCGGCGGGCCGCTGCCCGGTGAGCGCGCCGAGCAGCGTCGACTTGCCCGCCCCGGACGGGCCGACGACGGCGAGCAGGCACTTCTGCCCCACCGGGAACGACACACCGTCGAGCAGCGTCTTGCGGCCGTGGTCGACGGTGACCGCCAGCTCCTGCACGTCGAGGGAGACCTCGCCGGTGTCGGTGAACTCGACCAGGTTCCCGCCGATCAGACAGAACGCGCAGTGCCCGATGCCGACGATGTCCTCCGCCGTGACGCGGGCCTCGGTGACCGGACGCCCGTTGAGGAAGGTGCCGTTGTGACTGCCGAGATCCTGGATCCAGTACGTGCCGTCCGGCGCCGCGCGCAGCTCGGCGTGCCGGCGCGAGACCGTCAGGTCGTCCACGACCAGGTCGTTGTCGGGGGCGCGGCCGATCCGGATGCTGCGGGTGGGGAGCGGGCGTACGGACGTCGGCTGCCGGAACGTGCCGGTGAGGGCGGGGTACGAGACGGAGGACGGGCGCGGGGGAGGGGCGAGGGCTGCCTCGGGCCGGCGGTCTTCAGCTCGTACGGGCTCGGGCTCGGGCACGGGCTCGGGCACGGGTACGGGCGGCGGGGGCGGGGGCTCGGGCGCCGGTGGCGCGGCGGGCAGGAGGAGCGCGCGGGGGCCGTCGGCGGGGTGGCCGAAGCGGATGACCGTGCCGGGGCCGACGGCGCTCAGCGCCACCCGGCGGTCGTCGGCGAAGGTGCCGTTGGTGGAGCCCTCGTCCTCCAGGGTCCAGTGGTCGCCCACCGCCCGCAGCACCGCGTGGTGCCAGGACGTCCGGGCGTCGGCGAGGACGAAGTCACTGGTGGGGTCGCGTCCGATGCGATAGACGCGACCCGGGTTCATCACGGTCGCGTCCCCGTCGATCTCGAGGACCAGCTCGGGCGCGGCGGGCGCGACGGGCCGCTGTCCCATGCGTGAATCTTAGCGTCGCAGGGCGCCGCGTGCCCGGGCGAGCGGCGGGGCTGGGGGCAGGGCGGGAGGGCCCGGGGGTATGCCGGGGAGCGCGGGCCGGGTCGTCGGGTCCGCGCCCGGCCGGGGTAGGGGCTGAGAGCGTGCGGAGGGCGTGCTGAGAGCGTGCGGAGGGCGTGCGGAGGGCGTGCGGAGCGGCGCCGGTATCGTGGGCGGCCGACCCACCCAGGGGCGTCTGCGCGAAGGAGGAGCCACCCGTGCCGAAAGGTGTCACCAAGCGCCGGCCGCGTACCCGCGCGGCGCTGTTGCGGGCGGCTCTGGAGACCTTCGCCGAGCACGGCTTCCACGCCGCCTCGATCGAGCAGATCTGCGAGCGCGCGGGCTTCACGCGCGGCGCGTACTACTCGAACTTCGCCAGCAAGGAAGAGCTGTTCCTCGCCCTCTTCGACGAGCACGGCGAACGGATCGTGCACCGGCTCGCCGAGCGCATCGACGCGCTCGCGCCCGAGGACTACACCCTGGAACGGCTCGCCGAACTCGCCTCGCGGGTCGAGCCGGACGAACGGGACTGGTACCTGGTGAGCATGGAGTTCACCCTGCACGCCATCCGCGACCCGCAGGCCGCGTGGGCGCTCGCCCGGCACGACGCCCGGCTGCGCGCCGAACTCGCGCGCGGCATCGAGCTCGTCGTACGCCGCTCGGGACGCGAACTCACCGTGGACGCCGACCGGTTCGCGCGCCTTGTCGTGGCCCTGCGCGAGGGCGGCCTCGCGCAGAGCTATGTCGAACCGGACGTGCTGCCGCCCGGCAGTCTCGAACGGGACTTCCTGACCCCGTTGTTGGAGTCCGTGACCCGGCCGGCGAGCGCGGCGCGGCAGGACGGCGCCTGAGGAGCCGGGCCCGGTCGGTCAGTCGAACAGGTCCGGGTCCGAGGCCGTGATCTGGTCCCACAGCGGCCGGGCCTGGAACCAGCCCGCGATCGAACTCCCGACCTGCCCCCGGGTGAGCAGCGCCGTCTCCCGGTCGATCAGCTGCGGCGTCCCCGCCGCCATCGCGAGGAGCTGCGCCTGGCAGGAGCGCTCCATGGTCACGAACCACCACACCGCCTCGGCGACCGAGCGCCCCACGGTGAGCAGCCCGTGGTTCTTGAGGATCACCGCCTTGTACGAGCCGAGCGCCTTCGCGACCCGCGCGCCCTCGTCCAGCTCGTTCACCACGCCCCGGTAGTCGTCGTAGATTCCGTGGTCCTCGAAGAACGCGCAGGCGTCCTGGGTGATCGGGTCCAGCGGAACGCCCAGACTGGAGAAGGCCTTTCCGTGCAGCGAGTGCGAATGCGCGGCCGCTATCGCGTCGGGCCGGGCCGAGTGCACCTGGGAGTGGATCACGAACGCCGCCCGGTTCACCGGCCGCCGCCCGTCCAGCACCCGCCCCTCGTGGTCGACCCGGATGAGGTCCGAGGCCTTGATCTGGCTGAAGCTCATGCCGAACGGATTGACCCAGAAGGTGTCCAGGTCCTCGGGGTCCCGCACCGTGATGTGCCCGGCGACCCCCTCCGAGAACCCGAACCGCCCGAAGATGCGGAAACCGGCGGCCAGTTGCTCCTTGCGGTAGCGCCGCTCCTCCTCGACCGAGTCGAAGGCGGGCGGCAGCGGCAGCGTCACGCCTTCCGGCAGGGGACCTGCGGCGGCGGCGAGGGCGGCGGCGTGGGCGGGCGGCAAAGTGCTCATCGGGTCCTCCGGGAGGGACGGCGGCGGCAGGGCGCGCGCTCGGGGCGCGCGGCGCGGCAAAAGATACAGAGGTGTATCCGTTGCGGGCAATGACCGTTCCGCTCGGCAGCGCGCGGCACCGCGCCGTCCTCGGGTGAATCCTTTTCGGGCCCGCCCGCCTCTAGTCCACACAGCCGGCCGCACGGGCCGGCCCGACGGATGGACGGGGACAAGCGGATGATGATCGCGGGCATCGTGGTGATCGGCGTGCTGCTCATGGGGGCGTGCGCCTGGCACCTGACGAAGCGCAGGAAGCAGAGCAGCCGATGAGGACCGTACGGGACGCCCTGGTCCGGACCACCACGGTCCGGACCAGGGTCCGGAGCACGAGGGGGAAGACATGAACCGAGCGGCCTTCGCCTGGCCCGACGAGCGCCTGATCAAGGCCGCCCAGGACGGCGACCTCAGCTCGCTCACCACCGTGGTGAAGGAATCCCAGCCGCACGTGCGGAAGTTCGCCCGGTCGCTGTGCGCCTCGCCGCAGGACGCCGAGGACGCGGCGCAGGAGGCGCTGATCGTTCTCTACCGGAAGATCGGCACCCTGCGGGCCACCGGGGCGCTCGCCTCGTGGATGTTCCGGATCGTGCGCAACGAGTGCCTCCGGCAGGTGCGGCAGCTCGTCGCGCGCGGCGACACCCTGGCGGCCGAACCCGAGGCGTGCGCTGCCGGGGCGGACGCGGAACCGTCCGCCGAGGACGCGGCGCTCCAGAGCCTTGAGGTCGAGCGGATCGCGGCCGCGATCGGCGCCCTGCCCGCCGACCTGCGGCAGGTCCTGGTCATGCGCGACCTCCAGGGCCTGCCCGGCAAGACCGTCGCCCGCACGCTCGGCCTGAGCACCCCGGCGATGAAGTCCCGCCTGCACCGGGCCCGTACGGCCCTGCGCAGCTCCCTCACCCCCTCGTACGGAGGAGGACACCGTCCATGAGCATCCTGATGCCGCAGAAGCCTCAGAAGCCCCCGCAGTCCCCGAAGCCCCTGGTCACCGCACCGCCACCCGCGGCGCCCGCCGAACGGGACTTCGCGAGCCGGTCCGTCCCGCGCCATCTGGCACGAGGCGCCGTCGGCCTCGGTCTGATCGTCGGCTCGATCGCCCTGGTGCCCACCGTGGGCGTGGTCGCCCTGCTCGCGGCCCCGCTCAGCCTGATCGCCTTCCGCGGCTGCCCCACCTGCTGGATGGTCGGCCTGGTGCAGACGGTCTCCCGCAACCGGCTGCAACGCAGCTGCGAGGACGGCGTCTGCACCCTGGTCAGGCCCGGCCCGGAGGACAAGATCCAGGGCTGATCCGGGCTGATCGGCAGACGGCCCGGCCAGGGACCGGTGAGCCTGTCACCAGGGCACTGCTCCGCCGTCGTCGAAGAATCCGCCGGTCGGTCCGTCGTCGGACAGGGTCGCGAGGTGAATCGCGATCGCCGCGCCCTGGTGGGGGGTGCGGACGCCCTGGAAGCCGTTGAGGTCGGTGGCGGTGAAGCCGGGACAGCCGGAGTTGATCAGGATGTCGGTGTCGCTCAGTTCCTTGGCGTAGTGGACGGTGACGGCGTTGAGGAAGGTCTTGGACGCCAAGTACGCCGCGGGAACCGGGCCCATGTCGATGCCGGGCGTGGTCTGCAGGGTGAGCGAGCCGACACTGCTGGACATGTTCACGATCCGGGGCGACGCCGAGCGGCGCAGCATGGGCAGCATCGCGTTGGTGACGCGGATGACCCCGATCACGTTGGTCTCCACGACGACATCCAAAGCCGCCGGCGACCTCGTCCGCACCGCGTGTGCGTGCCGGGCTTCGCGCGCCGACCCTGATCCGCCGCGCAGGCCCTAGAACTCCGGTGCCCCGAAGCGGGCCAGCAGGTGCCAGACCCGCTTCACGGCCTGACGGTCGTGGCGGCCCGACTCGGCCGCCGCCTGGACGAGGCGGGCGTCGAGCCGGCCGCCCTCGGCGATCTCGGCGCCGAGCTCCACGTACTCCGGCCCCCGATACGCGGGATGGCGCCGCAGCTCCGCGACGGAGAGGCGGAAGCCGCCGTGCCACTCCACCGGACACGGCAGCGTGCGGGCGGCGGCCTCCACCTCCGTACCGCGGAACGACGGGTCCAGGACCAGCGCCTCCACGTCCCGTCCGAGCTCCACCGGCCCGTGCACCTGGGCCTCGACGTAGTCGTCGAGCGCGTCCTGGCCGTCGGCGAGGGCGAGCGCGATCAGTCCGGCCGTACGGTCCGCGACGCCGAAGTCCGTGGGTTCGAGGACGCTGTCCGGATAGCAGAAGGTGGTCCGCGCGAGGGTGTCGGCGGTCAGCCGCAGATGCGCCGAACCGAAGCGCGGCGCCGCCCCGTACGGGCGGCGCCGGTGGTCGAGCGCGCCGTACACGGGCCGCTCGTGCGCCGGGGCGTCGTCGTACGCGCCGCCGAAGATCCGGCTCTCCCAGCGCCACCGGTCCCCGCCGGGATGCGCGGTCAGACCGCCGTTGCCGGTGCCGGTGACGAACTGCGAGCGGTAGACGCCGTCCTCGGCAAGGCGCGACAGGAAGGTGGGATGGAAGTTGAGCGTCACCCGCGGCGCCGGTGCGACGGGCTCGCCGGTGGCGAGGGCGGAGACATGGGCGAGGGCGCGGCGCGGCCGGGGCAGAAGGTCCATCGGCGCAGTCTGCCGTGGGTCCCGGCCTTGCGTCGTGCGCTTTTCGCCGCCTAGGGTCGGGGCGTGGAGGGAAAGCGCTTGCTGGGGTAGGGGCGGGTTCCGGCCGCCCCGTACGATCACGGCCCCACCGACCCGTCCGACCGGCGCCCACCTGCCGGATCGGCGCCCACCGGCCGGACCGGCCGGACCGGCCGTACCAGCCGTACCGGCACCGCAGACACGAGCAGGGGAGGGCCCGCGTGCCCCGCAGCACCGCCACGGACGTCCTCGTCTACACCCGCACCGCCGGCTACCGCCACGACTCCATCCCCGCCGGAGCCGCCGCGCTCACCGGCCTGGCCACCGCCGCCGGACTCACCCCCGAGACCACCGAGGACCCCGCGGCCTTCACCCCCGGCCGGCTCGCCCGCTGCGCCGCCGTCGTCCTCCTCTCCACCACCGGCACCGTGCTCACCGACGCGGGCCGGGCCGCCTTCGAGGCGTACGTACGGGGCGGGGGCGGCCTCCTCGTCGTGCACGCCGCCGCCAACGCCGAGCCCGACTGGCCGTTCTACGGCGAACTCCTCGGCACCCGCTTCGCCGGCCACCCGCCGCTCCAGCCCGGCACCGTACTCGTCGAGGACCCCGCCCACCCGGCCACCGCCCCGCTGCCGGAGCGCTGGGACCGCACCGACGAGTGGTACGAGTACAGCAGCCACCCGCGCGCCGCCGGTGTCCACGTCCTCGCGGGTGCCGACGAGACCAGCTACGAGGGCGGCACCCTCGGTGCCGACCACCCGCTGGTGTGGTGCCGCGAGGCGGCCCCGGGCCACGGCCGGATCCTCTTCACCGCGCTCGGCCACGCCATCGAGGCATATGCCGATCCTGTCTTCCGCGCGCACCTGGACGGCGCCCTGCGCTGGGTGACGGGCCGCTGACCGCTGCCGGCCGCCGCGGGGCGGCGGCCGGGTGCTTCGGCCGGCCCTGATCCACAAGACCTCTGGCCGTCACCCCGCCGCCCCGCCCCGATTTGCGGCCCGCGCCCGGTCGCGGAAGCGTGACGGGTGGGGGAGTTTGCGCGCGGGGGCTCCAGGTCAGGAGGAGACGACATGGGCATCGCCAGCGTGAACCCGGCGACCGGTGAGACACTGCGGACGTACGAGGCCCACGGGCCGGCCGAGGTCGAGCGCCGGATCGACGCCGCCCACGAGGCGTACCGCCAGTACCGCACCACGCCCTTCGCCGAGCGCGCCCGGCTGATGCGGGCGGCCGCGTCCCTCCTCGACGAGGACGCCGAGGACATCGCCCACACCATGACCACCGAGATGGGCAAACCGATCGTCGCCGCCCGCGCCGAGGCCGCCAAGTGCGCCAAGGCCATGCGCTGGTACGCCGAACACGCCGAGGCCCTGCTCGCCGACGAGCACCCCGCCGAGCACGACGTCCAGGACTCCGGCGCCGACCGCGCCCGGGTGCACTACCGGCCGCTCGGCACCATCCTCGCCGTGATGCCGTGGAACTTCCCGCTCTGGCAGGTCGTCCGCTTCGCCGCGCCCGCGCTCATGGCCGGCAACACGAGCCTCCTCAAGCACGCCTCCAATGTGCCGCAGACCGCGCTCTATCTCGGCAACCTCTTCCACCGGGCGGGCTTCCCGGACGGCTGCTTCCAGACCCTCCTCATCGGCTCCGACGCCGTTGAGGGCGTGCTGCGCGACCCCCGGATCGCCGCCGCGACCCTCACCGGCAGCGAACCCGCCGGCCGCTCCGTCGCCGCCGTCGCCGGCGACGAGGTCAAGAAGACCGTCCTGGAACTGGGCGGCAGCGACCCGTACATCGTCATGCCCTCCGCCGACCTGCCCCGCGCCGTGAAGACCGCGGTCACCGCGCGCGTACAGAACAACGGCCAGTCCTGCATCGCCGCCAAGCGCTTCATCGTCCACCAGAACGTCTACGACGACTTCGCCGAGCGCTTCACCGCCGCCATGAACGCCCTCACCGTCGGCGACCCGCTCGACGACGACACCGACGTCGGCCCGCTCGCCACCGAACAGGGCCGCACCGACCTCGAAGCGCTCGTCGACGACGCCGTGAACAAGGGCGCCACCGTGCTCTGCGGCGCCGGCCGCCCGCCCGAGCTGCCCCGCGGCTGGTTCTACCGCCCCACCGTGCTCACCGGCATCACCCCCGAGATGCGCGTCCACCGCGAGGAGACCTTCGGCCCGGTCGCCACGCTCTACCCGGTCGCCGACATCGAGGAGGCCGTCACCGTCGCCAACGACTCGCCCTTCGGCCTGAGTTCGAACGTCTGGACCCGCCGCGACGAGGACATCGCCTTCTTCGTACGGGACTTGGAGGCGGGCGGAGTCTTCGTCAACGGCATGACCGCCTCCCACCCCGCCCTGCCCTTCGGCGGCATCAAGCGCTCGGGTTACGGGCGCGAGCTCTCCGGCCACGGCATCCGCGAGTTCTGCAACGTCACGACGGTGTGGCAGCGCGCCTGAAAACGGGCGGCCGGGAGGCCGGAAGGCTACGTAGGCTGCGCGACATGAGCAAGGGGAATGCCCGGAACGACAGGAACGACAGGAACGACAGGAACGGCGGGAACGACGGGAAGGACCGGATACGGAAGCTGGTGGCGCAGCGGCCCGACCTGCGGGATGTCAGTGGGCTGGTGGAGGAGGCGGAACGGCGGGTCGCCAAGGGCGACGCGGTCTTCGCCGCCGACCTCGGCATCGCGCTCGCCCGTGCGGATGCGGGTGCGGAGGGAGGGTAGGGCGATGCGGGAACCGGGCTCGGCGAGGGCGTCCGGCAGTACGGCTACGTCCGTGACGACCTGCTGCGGCTGCTCGCGTTCACGCCCGGCGCCGACAACGTCGCCCAGGCCCTCCGCCTGGCGAGCAGCGCCGATCCTGCCGTCCGGGGCCGCGCCCGCTCCCTCGCCTCGGTCCTCGCCTCCGCCCAGCGCCCCGAGGACCTCGTCGCCGTCTTCCGCGGACCGGCTTCGGAGGAACTGCGCGCCTGCCTCGTCCACGAGCTCGTGCTGCGCGGCGCCGCCGTGGACGAGATCCCCGGGATCGCGCGGTGGGCAACCTCCCCGCACTGGCGCCACCACCCCCTGGGCGGACTCCCGTTGACTCGCTCTCCGCTGGAGGAGGGCGCCGATCTTCCCCACCACTACGCGCGCGGCGGCGAGAGCCACACCATGCCTTACGGGCCCGGCGACGTCGTCGCGATGCCCGCCCCGGACGTCCGGGTGCCGGCCGCCCGCGACGTGACGGCCGAGCATCCGGGCACCGCCACCTCTCTGGCCTCGGCCGTCACGAACTGGACGGAGGGTTCCAACGGCACGATCGAGGCCCGGGTCTTCACCTTCGACGAGGAACTTTCCCCGTTCGGGATTCCCGCCGCCCTGCCCACCCTGGGCCTCGCCTGTCTGCACGGGGTGGGCCCGAAGACCCGCCCGGCGGCCGGGCTTTCACACCCGGCCGATGCCTGGCGTGCCCTCTTCTCCGCCGCTTCCTGGGGCGGCGCGTACAACAACGGCGAGTACGGCGCCTACGGCCGACTCCTCGCCTGGCGCTCCCTGGCGGCCCTCGCCGGCTGCCCGGACCCGGAGAACGCCACGACGGGCGAGATCGAGGCGCGGGCGAGGGACTGCGACTGGTACGAGCTCAAGGCCGATACCGACTGGTTCCAGCAGGTGGCCTGGGACATCGGCCTTGCCGCCCTGTCCCCGGACGGGCGCCGTCTCGCCGTCCTCGCGGCGACGGACACGGACTGAGCGCGGATCGAGGCGGCCAGCCGCCCTCGGGGCCCGGCCCCGGGCGTGACCGGAGAGTCCTGGGAGGGGTGCCGCGGGCGTGCCCCATGCCCGCGTCGCCTGGCCGCACGCTCGCTGCCTCCCCTCGGCCCTGGCGGCGCCTGGGGAGGCCCCGGGCACCGGACGCCGTGAGCGGCTGTCCCAAGGGGCGGGCGGCGCTCCTGCCGGACACGCACCAGCCCGCTCACCGCCCCCGCCCTACCCCCGCGTCCACGCCAACAGCTCCTCCACTCCCCACGTGTTGATCACCCGCTCCGCCGGCACCCCGCACTCCTCCGCCCGCGCGCAGCCGAAGATCTGCCACTCCAGCTGGCCCGGGGCGTGGGCGTCCGTGTCGATCGCGAAGTGGACTCCGGCGGCGACCGCCTGGCGGAGCAACCGGCGGGGCGGGTCGAGGCGTTCGGGGCGGCTGTTGATCTCGACGGCCGTGCCGGACTCCGCGCAGGCCGCGAAGACCCGGTCCGCGTCGAACTCGGACTCGGGGCGCAGCCGGCCGCCGCTCACCAGGCGGCCCGTGCAGTGGCCGAGGACGTCCAACAGCGGGTTGCGCACCGCACGTTCCATGCGCCGCGTCATGGCGCGGGCGTCCATCCGGAGCTTCGAGTGGACCGAGCCGACCACCAGGTCGAGCCGGTCGAGGAGTTCGGGCTCCTGGTCGAGCGAGCCGTCCTCCAGGATGTCGCACTCGATGCCGGTGAGCAGGCGGAACGGCGCCCACTCCTCGTTCAGGCGGGCCACCACGTCCAGTTGCTCGCGCAGGCGGTCCGGAGAGAGTCCGCGTGCGACCTTCAGGCTGGGGGAGTGGTCCGTCAGGACCGTCCATGCGTGGCCGAGGCGGGCCGCCGTGCGGCCCATGTCCTCGATCGTGCTGCCGCCGTCCGACCAGTCCGAGTGGACGTGGCAGTCGCCACGCAGCGCCGCCCGCAGCGTCTCGCCGCCCCGCACCTCGGGGACCGGGATCTCCCGCTCAAGACGCTCCAGGTACTCCGGCACCTGCCCGGCGAGCGCCTCGCGCACCACGGCCGCCGTCTTGGGACCGATGCCCTTCACGGACTCCAGGGTCCCGGCGGCCGCCCGCGCCGCCGTCTCCTCCGCGCCGAGGGCGGTGATGGCGGCGGACGCGGTGTGGAACGCCCGTACGCGATACGTGGGTGCCTGCGAGCGTTCGAGCAGGAAGGCGATCCGTTCCAGCGCCGCCACCGGGTCCATCGCCCGCACCACCCTTCACTCGCGGCGGTCCGGGCCCACCCCCGGACCCAGCCCGCCTTCGGCCCCGACCCCGACTCAGCCCGCGCCGCCGAAGCCGTTCGCCGAGCCCGGTCCGATCTCGCACCACACCGCCTTGCCCTCGCCGCGCGGCTCCACGCCCCACCGCGAGGCGATCGCGTCCATCAGGAGCAGCCCGCGCCCCGACGTCGCCGCCTCACCGGGCGTGCGCCGGCGCGGCCAGGCGCTCGACCGGTCCTGCACTGAGAGCCGTACCCGCCGCACCGGTTCGGGAAGGACCTCCAGGGTGAGCACCGCGCCGCCCTCGGTGTGCAGGAGGACGTTCACCAGCAGCTCGCCCGTCAACAGCTCGGCGTCGTCGGCGAGTTCGGGCATGCCCCAGTCCACGAGCGCCTGCCCCACCGCTGACCGCGCGTCCGACAGGCCCTGCGGGTCGGCCTGGTGGATGTACTGGTGGATGCGCGGCGCCTTCGGCGTGCCGGGGTCGGGGCTGCGCCGCAGGACGAGCAGCGCCACGTCGTCGCCCGAGCCCCAGCGCTCCCACAGCCGCTCCGACAGATGGTCGGCCAGCGCCTCCGCCTGCGGCGGCCCGCTGCCCACCGCCTCCGCGAGCGCGTCCAGACCCGACTCGATGTCCGTACCCGGCTGCTCCACAAGACCGTCCGTGCACAGCACCAGCGTCTCGCCCGGCACCAGGTCGAGGCGGGTCTCCGGGAACTCCTCGTCGTTGAAGACCGTCGCGAGCCCCAGCGGCAGCCCACCGCGCAGTTTCGGCCGGCCGACCCGCCCGTCGGTGTGCCGGATCAGCGGCCCCAGATGCCCCGCCCGTACCCCGCGCACCGTGCCGCCGGCCAGGTCCACCTGCGCGTACGTGCAGGTCGCGAAGCGATTCGTGTCCAGTTCCGCGAGGAAGCGGGAGGCCCGGGCCAGGACCGTGGACGGGGCGTGGCCCTCGCCCGCGTACGCCCGCAGAGCGATCCGCAGCTGCCCCATGATCGCGGCGGCGTGGGTGTCGTGACCCTGGACGTCGCCCACGACCACCCCGACCCGCCCGCGCGGCAGCGGGATCACGTCGTACCAGTCGCCGCCGACCTGCCGTCCGCTCCACGCCGCGTGATAGCGCACCGCGATCTCGCCGCCCGTGATCTCCGGGATCCGGCGCGGCAGCATCGTCGCCTGCAGCCCGGTCGCCAGCTCCCGCTCCTCGTCGAAGAGGATCGCCCGCTGGAGCGACTGCGCCACGATCGCCGCGAGACCGAGCAGCAGATTGCGCTCGTCGGCGTTGAACGTGCTGCGCCGCCGGTAGAACAGCGCCATCCCGCCGAGCGACCGGGCCTGTGCCACGAGCGGCAGATAGCAGGCCGACCGGAACGGCATCCGGTTCACGTACGGAGCCAGCTCCGGGAAGTCCTGCGCGAGGGTGAGGAACGACGGTACGAAACGGGGCCGGCCGCTCAGCACCGTCTCCGCCAGCGGCAGCCCCCGGTCCAGACGGCGGCTGCGGAAGTCCTCGAAGGCCTCCAGGGACTCCCCGGTCAGCGCGATCAGATTGAGCGAACCGTGCTCCACCAGGCCCAGCGCGAGGCCCTCCGCGCCGAGCCGCGCGAGCCCGCCGGGACCGGTCAGCGCGGCCGTCACGTCGTCCACGGTCACCGCCCGCGACAGCGCGTGCGTCGTCCGCTCCACGATCGTCGTCTGCGCCTCGCGGCGCTTCTCCAGATCGAGCACGAAGGCCGAGTGCGTCACCTCGGCCGTCGCGTCGCGCACGATCCCCACGATCCGGTGCGCCATCCCGGAGTCCCGGCGCAGGATCCGCGCCTGCACATGCGTCCATTGGGGTGTACCGTCGCCCCGCTCCAGGCGTACATGGGCCGTGTACGAGGACCGGCCACCGGTGATCGCGTCCCGGATCACCCGCTCCAGGCGGGTCCGCTCGGCGGGGTCCATATCGCCCACGAGCGTCCCCGGCCGCCCGTCGAACGCGTCCGGCTCCACGCCGAAGACCAGCAGCCCCGCGTCGTCGACATCGATGGTGCCGGTGTCGAGATCCCAGTCGAAACTGCCGGTGCGGTTCATGGCGAGGCGCTCGGTCGGCCCGATCTCGCCGCCGCGCGTGCTCCGCTCCTCATCGGTCATCCTCCTCATTGTCGAACCGGCACCCCGCGCACGCCATGGCTCGGACGACGCCACGCGGGCGGATTCGGCAGAATGGCCCGGTGCAGTCGCCCCCAGACCCCGCCCCGTCCTACCGCGTCCTCGGGCCCGCCCGGGCCCGTCGCGCCGACGGCGGCGAAGCCGTCCTCGGCGGCGCCCGGCTCCGGGCCCTGCTCACCGCGCTCGCCGCGGCGGGCGGGCGCACCGTCGCCCCCGACGCCCTGATCGCCCAGGTGTGGGCCGACGACACCGACGACGACCGGCTCGCCGCCCTCCAGGCCCTGGTGGGGCGGCTGCGCCGGGCCCTCGGCCGGGGCGCCGTCGTCTCCGCCCCCGGCGGCTACCGCCTCGCCGCCGCCCCCGACGACATCGACCTCTTCCGCTTCGAACGGCTCGCCGACGAGGCGGTACGGGAGCTGGACGCCGCCCGGCCCGAGCGCGCCGCGCGGCTCCTCGACCGCGCCCTCGGGCTCTGGTACGGGCCCGCCCTCGCCGACCTGCCCGGCCACGCCGCCGACCCGCTCGCCGTACGGGCCGAAGCGCGCCGCGACCGCGCCCGGCGCGACCGGCTCGCCGCGGACGTCGCCCTCGGCCGCGCCCGCGAGACCCTCGCCCCACTCGCCGCCCTCACCGCCGAGCACCCCCTCGATGAGCCCCTGCACGCCCTTCGCCTGCGCGCCCTGCGTGCGGCCGGCCGGCCCGCCGAGGCGCTGGCCGCCTACGAGACGGCCCGCCGCGCGCTCGCCGACCATCTCGGCACCGAGCCCGGCCCGGAACTCACCGCCCTGTACCGGGAGTTGCTGGCAGGTGCCGAGGCCGCTTCCCCTCCGGCACCGCCCGAGGTGCGGCGGGCCCTGCCCGCCCCGCTGACCTCCTTCCTCGGCCGTGACGCGGAACTGCGCGACGTGACCGACGAGTTGACCCGTTCCCGGCTCGTCACCCTGACCGGCCCCGGCGGCGTCGGCAAGACCCGCCTCGCCCTGGCGGCCGCCGGCACTGCCCCAGGGATTCAGGTCCATCTCGTCGAACTCGCCGCCGTCCGCGAGGAGTCCGACGTCTCCACCGCCGTCCTGGCCGCTGTCGACGCCCACGAGACCCAGATCTGGAGCGGCTCCACCCTCCCGGACGCGGCCGCCCACGACCCCTTCGCCGCCCTGGTGGACCACTGCGCGCGCCGCCGTCTTCTCCTCCTCCTCGACAACTGCGAACACGTCGTGGGCGCGGCGGCGAGACTGGCGGGCGAGCTGCTGGCCCGCTGTCCGGGCGTGACAGTCCTCGCGACCAGCCGTGAGCCGCTTGGCGTCCCGGGGGAGGTGCTGCGCCCGGTGGGCCCGCTGCCGGAGGCGACCGCGCTGCGGCTCTTCGCCGAGCGGGGCGCGGCGGCCCGCCCGGGCTTCTCGGTCGACGAGGGCCGGGACCGGGAGGCGGCCGCGGAGATCGTGCGCCGTCTGGACGGTCTGCCGCTCGCGATCGAACTGGCCGCGGCCCGCCTGCGCATGCTCACGCCGCGCCAGATCGCCGACCGCCTCGACGACCGTTTCCGTCTCCTGACCTCGGGCGCCCGTACCCTCCTGCCCCGCCAGCAGACCCTGCGCGCGGTCGTCGACTGGTCCTGGGACCTCCTGGACGAGCCGGAGCGTGCGGTCCTGCGGCGCCTGTCGGTGTTCACGGGCGGCTGCGACCTGGAGGCGGCGGAGGCGGTCTGCGCGGAACCGGAGAGCGCCGGGCCGATCGGCCCGGCGCCCGGCCCGTGCGGCTCTGCGGGTCTGCCCGGCGGACCCGTCGGCCCGGCCATGCCGGCGCCGGGTCACCGCGGTGGCCCGGATGCCGCCCCGGCCCCGGCGGGCGCGTCGGCCCCCGGCCGTCCCGACCTGTCCGGGACGGCGGCCGCGTCCGGCTCTGCCGGTCTGCCCGGCTCCGCCGGCAGCCGACTCGGCGGTTCCGACGGCGATATGGTCTCGGTCGCAGCGACCCCGGGCATCGCGCGCGGCTCCGCCGCCGCGCCCGTCGGCTTCGCCCACGCCCCTGTGGGCGCGGCCGCCCCCGGCGGCCTCACCGCAGGCCCGGCTGCGGGTGCTGCCGACGCTCCCGCCGGCGTCCCCGCCACCCTCGTCCTCGACGTCCTCGGTTCCCTCGTCGACAAGTCCCTCGTCGTCGCCACCCCCACCGACGCCGGTATGCGCTACCGCCTCCTGGAGACCGTCGCCGAGTACGCCGCCGAGCGGCTCGACGAGGCGGACGGGGAGGCAGGCGGCGAGGCGGGCGGGGACCGGGGCGCCACCGAGCGGCGGCACCTCACGTACTACCGCGAGCTCGCCCGGCTCACCGACCCCGAGCTGCGCGGGCCGCGGCAGCGGTTCGGGCTCGCGCGGTTGGAGGTCGAGCACGACAACATCCGGGGAGCGCTGCGTACCGCCGTGCGCCTGGGGGCCGAGCAGGATGTGCTGTGCGTCGTGCTGGCCATGAGCTGGTTCTGGCAGTTGCGGAACCATCATCATGACGCGCGCACCTGGGCGCGGGCCGCGGCCGGGCTCGGGCCCGATCCGTTCGGGGCGCCCGTGCGGGCCGCGGAGGCGTTCGAGGGGCGGTGTGGGGATGTGGCACCGCCGTGGGCGGGGGAGCGGTTGTGGGAGGCGCGGCGGGGCGGGCGGATGCTGGTGCTCGCCACGGAGGGAGGGGGCCGGGCGACCGCGCCGGAGGAGTCGGAGACCCGGGCACGCCTCGACGCGGTGATCGCCGCGTACCGGCCGGGGCTGCCGCAGGTCTGCCGGCACCCCGGCACGATGTGGTTCTTCTCCCAGCTGATGACGGGCCGCTTCGCCGGCCTCGACGAGACGCTCGCCGCGCTGGTGGCCGCCGCCCGCGCGCACGGCGACGGCTGGGACGTCGCCTTCGCGCTGCTGATCCGCGCCAAGCTGCTCGGCGGGCAGGAGCGGGACGCGGAGGAGTCGCTGGCCCGTTTCGAGGAGGCCGGCGACGCGTGGGGGATCGCCGAGGCGCTGGCCGCCCGCGGTGAGACGTACGAGCGGGCGGGCCGCACCGCCGAGGCCGCCGCCGACTTCGAGCGCGCCGTGGACGCGGTGGCCCTGCTCGGCGCGCGCTCCCAGATCCCCGTGTTCCGGGCGCTGTTGGCGGCCGTCCGGCTCCGGACGCCCGAGGTGGCGGCCGACCCGGCCGCGCGGGAGGCCGCCGAGCGGATGCTGGTCGACGCGGCCGAGGCGTCCGGCGAGTCAGGTGTCGAGGCGGTCAGCACCGCCCGGCTGCTGCTCGCCCAGCACTACGGCAACACCGGCCGCACCGGACTGGCCCGGGAGCAACTGCACTCCATGCAGACAGAGTTCGGCGAGCTCACCCCCGGCCTGTTCCAGGGCATGCTCGACGGGCTCGGCGCCTGGCTCGACTGCGTGGACGGGCGGTTCGCGGCGGCCGAGGCCCGACTCGGCGGCGCCGTACGGGAGATGGAGGCCCTGGCGTACCTGGTGGCGCCGTATCTCGTCGTCACCCAGTTCGCCACCGCCGCCTGGGCCCGGGCCGGGAGCGGCGCCGCCGAGGAGGGCGCGCGGCTCCTCGGCGCGTACGACGCCCACCGCACCACCCCCGGCGGCGCGGGCATCCGCCCGCTGACCGCCACCACCGAGGCCTCGGTCCGCGTGCACGCCGAGCGTGCCCTGCGCGCCGTCCTCGCACCGGAGGCCTTCACCGCGTGTCACGAGGAGGGCGGCGCGCTCACCGTACGTGAGGCGGCGGCGCTCGTACGGGAAACGGAACCCGCTCGCACGGCGCGCCGATCACCGGAGCGACACCAAGGGTGACCAGCCGCATCCACGGGGTCAGCGGCCGTACGGCGGTCACCCGGACCCGGTACAGGGCCCGCCACCGCCCGGCCACCGGCCCGGATGCGGGGCCGCGAGCGGGACACGAGAATGGCCAGTGCCTGCAGAACATTGCAGAAGAGGAGGCTCACGGAATGAACGGTGACACCGACAAGACGTCCCGGGGGGCCGGGGGGGACATGCCCACGCCCGACCGGCTGCTGCACTCGGGGTCCGAGGGCGAGTACACGGCCGAGGACGTGGTCCTCGCCTCCGGCCGTGACGTGAATCCGAAGAATCTGGCCTGGGCCGAGCGGCGCATGGCGGAGAAGGGGCGGCGCGCCTGCATGGACGAGCTGCTCCCCTGACCTGAGGGCGCACGGCGCGCCCTGAGGCGGGAGACGGACAGGCCCGTACGCCGCCATCGGCCCGCGCCCGGGCCTTCCGCGGTCGTACGGGCCTTCCTGCCGCGGTCGCGCACGCCTTCCGCAGGCGCAGGGGGCGCGGGCCTTCCGCATTTATGGAACACGTTCTACCGTGGCGCAGCACCGCGCGGAGCCATCGGCCACGGGAGACGCCATGCATCTCGAGTACACGCCCGCCCAGCACCGCCTGCGCGCCGAGCTGCGTGCCTACTTCGCCGAACTGGTCCCCGAGGACGTCCACGCGCGGTACGCCGACCCGGCCGCCCAGAAGCGCTTCTACCGGGAGACCGTGCGCCGCCTCGGTGCCGACGGCTGGCTGGGGGTCGGCTGGCCCACCGAGTACGGCGGGCGCGGGCTCGGCGCGATGGAGCAGTTCATCTTCTTCGACGAGGCCGCCCAGGCCGGCGTACCGCTGCCGCTGATGGCCCTCAACACCGTCGGACCGACGATCATGCGGTTCGGCACCGACGAGCAGAAGGCGTACTTCCTGCCCCGGATCCTCTCCGGCGAGATCGACTTCGCGATCGGCTACAGCGAGCCCGACGCCGGCACCGATCTCGCCGCCCTGAAGACCCGGGCGGTGCGCGAGGGCGACGAGACCACCGGGCACTACACGGTCGACGGCCAGAAGATCTGGACCACCAACGGCGACACCGCCGACTGGGTCTGGCTCGCGGTGCGCACCGACCCCGACGCCCCGCCGCACAAGGGCATCACCATGCTGCTCGTCCCCACGTCCGACCCCGGCTATTCCTGCACCCTCATCAACACCCTCGCCTCCCACGACACCACCGCGAGCTACTACGAGAACGTCCGCGTCCCCTGCTCGCGCCGGGTCGGCGAGGAGAACAAGGGCTGGCGGCTGATCACCAACCAGCTCAACCACGAGCGCGTCACCCTCGCCGCCCACGGCACGATGGCCATCCGCGCCCTCCACGACGTGCAGCGCTGGGCCGCCGGCACCGAACTCGCCGACGGGCGCCGGGTCCTCGACCTCGGCTGGGTCCGCCGCACCCTGGCCCGCACCCACGCCCGCCTCGACGCGATGAAACTCCTCAACTGGCAGATGGTGAACGCCGTCCAGAACGGCACCCTCACCCCCCAGGACGCCTCCGCCGTCAAGGTCTACGGCTCCGAGGCGCGCCGCGACGCCTACGCCGCCCTCATGGAGGTCACCGGCGCGGCCGGCGCACTGAAGGAGGGCTCGGCCGGCGCGGTGCTGCACGGCGAGCTCGAACGCGGCTACCGCTCCGCCGTCATCTTCACCTTCGGCGGCGGCAACAACGAGATCCAGCGCGAGATCATCTCCTGGATCGGCCTGGGCATGCCCCGCGTCCGCCGCTGACCGACCGGCCCACGACGAGGGCCACGTCACGAGGAGCGCCGATCCGGAGGGCGGGGGTCATGTCCCCAGGGCCCGGGCGAGCAGTGCTCGTCGGCTGTGGGTGCCGGTCTTCGCGAAGACCGACTTCAGATGGTCCTGCACCGTGTGCTCGGACAGGAACAGGGCGCCCGCCAGGGCGTGGCTGTCGGCGCCCTCCGCGAGCAGCGCGAGGAGTTCCCGTTCGCGCTCGCTCAGTCCGTACGCCCGGCCGAAGATCTCCAGGCGTTCCGCCGGTGTGGACTCCTCGATCGTGACGGCGATCAGCCCCTCCGCCCCACCCCCCGATTCCTCGATCCGGGCCGCCCGCAGCGTCAGCCACAGCCCGTCCGCCAGATGCACCCTGGCCCGCGCCGGATGCCCGTCCACGCCCGCCTCCCGGGCGAGCAGCTGTGCCGCCACGTTGTACGCGGCCGCCGGCACCGGCGCGCTGCCCTCCTCCGGCGGGATCAGCCGGGCGAGATAGGCGTCCGACTCCGGGGTACGGCCCCGCACCCGCAGGTCCGGCCCGAGCAGCAGCACCAGCGGACCCGGCCGCACGGTGCCCGCCGGCCGGGCCGTGAACGTCGCCGCCTGCCCCGCCCGCAACGCCGCGGTCACCGGAGCCGCGAAGCGGTCCAGGAGGCCGAGCTCGGCGGGGCCGAACTCCGCCCCGTACCGCCACAGATCGAGGAAGCCCCAGCAGCCGTGCCGGTCCCGGAACACCATCGAGGCCAGGTCCCGCACGCCCAGCGGACGCAGCGCCTCCGCCCACATCGGGCCGCGCGCCCCGGGCTCGTACCCGCTGAGCGCGGCGGCCCCGGTCAGCGAGGTCCAACGATTGACCGGAGTCAAGTATTTCAGCCGCACTACCCGGGGCAGGTCCTGTACGTCGGGGATGCGCGCCACCGGGGCGCAGCCCACCTCCGTCACCGGATCGGTCAGCAGGAAGGCGAAGGCGTCGAAGCCGAGCACCGGCCGCAGTTCCCGCAACAGCCGCACCCGCAGCTCCCGCAGCTCCCGCGTGTCACCGCCGGCCGCCGCCGCGCAGATCCGGGTGATCCGCTCGTACGACCGGTCGTACGCCGTGGGGGAGGGCATGGAGCGGAGCGTACGGGCCGGAACCCCAGGGATCTGGGATGTCGCCGCCGCGCCGCCCCGCTCCACCCTGGGAGGACGGAACGTCACCTGTGCGACCACGATCACCAGGAGGAACCGTGATCACCCTCCACATCGAGCACCCCGTCACCGACTACGCCGTGTGGAAGCGCGCCTTCGACCGCTTCGCCGCCGCCCGCGCCGAAGCCGGAGTGCTGCGGCACACCGTGCGCCGCCCGCTCGACGACCCCGCCTATGTCGTCGTGGACCTCGGCTTCGCCGAAGCGGAGCAGGCCGAGCGCTTCCTCGGCTTCCTCACCGCCACGGTCTGGGCGGAACCGGCCAACTCGCCCGCCCTCGCCGGGCGTCCGCGGACCCGTGTACTCGCCGTCGAGGAGGACGTGCGGTCGCGGGAGGACCTGCAGCCGCTGGAGGACATGCGGCAGACTGACACGGTTCGATCATGACGCTGTCATGACAGTCCCCCAGCTCGTCGAGGAGCCGTGCCCTTGAGCGTCACCATCCCAGGACAGATAGACATCGCGGGCCCGGTCGGCAAACTGCTCCACCGGCGCCCGCTCCACAACACCACGGTCATGCAGTCCTTCGGCATCGACCCCGGCTCCGGCGACGTCTTCGTCCTCCAGATCATGGACGGCGGGCTCCAGCTGCCCGACGAGCCCGCCCCCGTCGACTACGCCACCCGCAAGACGCAGGGCGACCTCTGCCTCACCCGCCTCACCGAGGCCGGCGCCATCGCCGGGCACATGTATCTGCGCGGCTTCGGACACGGCGTCAACCTCGGCGTCGAGAACCGCGCCGGGACGATCTGGCTGTGGACCGAGGCCGCCTCCACACCCAACAGCAAGAACGAGGGGTACGGCACCGCCGTCGTCTCCTTCGAGTACGCCGACGGCGACGTCGTCGACTCCGGCACCGCCCGCCACACCCCGGCCTACACCCCGGACCCGGCCGCCCGCTTCCTCACGCCCACCATCGACCACAGCGCGGGCGAACTCGTGCTCCGCTACAGCCTCGGCGGCGCGACGACCTACGCGCGCTACGACCTGGCCCGGGCGGCGGCGGGGGACTGGCAGGCCCTCCAGCTGCTCGTCCCGGCCGTCCCCGCCGACGGCACCGACTTCCAGGGGTACGCGTCCCACGCCGGCGTGCTCTACACGCTCAAGGGCCAGAGCCTCGACACCGTGCCGCTGCCCGGCAACACGTACCTCACCGCCTTCGAGTGGGCCACCGGCGCCCAGCTCGACCACCAGCACATCACCGCGGGCCCCGGCCTCGCCTGGCGCGAGGCCGAGGGGCTGGCCGTCTCCGTGCGCGACGGCGTGCCGCACCTGCACCTCGGCTTCGCCTGCGAGGACCCCGCCCCGCGCACCTGCACGATCATGTCGCTGTCCGGCGCCGCCGAGACCGACGGTGTCAAGGTCCTCACCGACTGGCAGCCACTCGCCCCGGCCGCCGGGGTGACGGCATATCAGCACACCCCGCGCGCCCGGCTGATCAGCCTCGCCGGCACCACCACGCTGCAGTTCTCGGGCGGCGTCCAGGGCCCCTTCACCGCCGACGCCGTGCTCGGCACACTGCCCGACGCCCTCACCCCGAGCGTCACCGCCCGGGCCACGGTGCCCACCGGCGACACGCCTACCGGGCCCGCCGTCGCCCGGGTCGAGGTCGGCAGCGACCGCGCCGTACGGCTCTACGGCGCCCGCACCACCGCCCCGATCGCCTGGGCCCAGCTCGACGCCTTCAGCGCCGTCTGGCGCTGACCACCCCCCACCCCCCCACGCGTACAAGGAGTCCCATGTCCCACAACCGCCGCAGCGTCCTCGGCGCCGCCCTCGCGCTGCCCGCCGCCCTCACCGTCGGCGGCCTCGCCGCCGCCACCCCGGCCGCCGCCGAGGCCGGCACCGTCGATGCCGGGGCCTGGACCCCGCTGGTCCTGGAGCCCGGGATCACCCCCAACGCGGCCGCCACCCCCGAGGTGCGGCTCGTCACCCTCGCCGGCACCACCTTCCTCCAGGCCCGCGGACTGATCACCTGCAGCCTCACCGCCGACACCCGGATCGGCCGGCTGCCCGACGGCTTCGCCCTCCCCACCGCCACCGTGCGCGCCACCGCGCCCCGCAACAACAGCCAGGGCGTCAACGCCTGCCGCTTCGAGATCAACGCGGCCGGCTCCGTGACCCTCTTCGGCGCCAACACCGGCAACCCGATCACCTGGGTGCAGTTCGACTCGGTGCAGACGGTCTGGCACTGACCGTTCCCGTCCCCGCCCGCCGCGCCTAGCCTGAAGTCATGGAACCCGGCCCGAGCACACCGCCCGCGCCCCCACCCGACCCCGGCCTCTTCGGCCCCCGGTCCGTCACCTGGCAGCTCCACAGCGACCCGGTCATGTGGATCGGCGGGGTGCGCGCCCTGTACCTGCAGGCGCTGCACCCCGCCGCGGTCCGCGGCGTCATGATCAACAGCGACTTCCGCAAGGACGCCTGGGGCCGCCTCATGCGCACCGCGAGCTTCGTCGGGACGCTCAGCTACGGCACCACCGAGGCCGCGGAGGCGGCCGGCGCCCGCGTGCGCAAGATCCACCGGCTGCTCGGGGTGGACGACCCCGAACTGCTGCTCTGGGTGCACTGCGCCGAGATCGACTCGTACCTGGACGTCGTCCGCCGCTCCGGCATCCCGCTCTCCGACGCCCAGGCCGACCGCTACGTCGACGAGCAGCGCACCGCAGCCCGGCTCGTCGGCCTCGACCCCGGCACGGTGCCCGGCGGCACCGCAGCGCTCGACGCGTACTTCGTCGAGATCCGGCCACGGCTCGCCGCCGGGGCGGACGCCCGTACCGTGGACGACTTCCTGCGCCGGCCCCCGGTTCCGCCCGCCCTCGTGCCCGCGCGCGAGGTGTTCTGGCGGCGCGTGGCCGCCCTCGCGTACGACTCCCTGCCCCCGTACGCCCACGAGCTGTACGGCAGGCCCGCGCCGCCCGCCGAGACGGTCACCCGGCGTCTCACCGCCACCGCCAATCTGCTGCGCTGCATCCCGGGGCGGCTGCGCTGGCGGCTGCCGCCGCGGCACATCCTGCGTGCGATGGACCGGCTCGGCCCGCAGACCCGACCCGCGCCGTTCAGACTGTCCGAGGAGGCAGCCATACTGGACGGGCCGGGGAAGGGGCCGCAGTACGACGAGGCAGACCGGCATCACAACGGGGCAGACGGGGGCGACAGCACGCGATGGCGGACACGGACACCAGGCTGATCCAGGGCCGGTACCGGCTGCACGAGGTGATCGGCCGCGGCGGCATGGGCGAGGTGTGGCGGGCCACCGACGAATCGCTCGGCCGGCGCGTCGCCGTCAAGTGCCTGCGCCCGCTCGGCCAGCAGCGCGATCCGGCCAACCTGGCCGTGCTCCGCGAGCGCTTCCGGCGCGAGGCCCGGGTGGCCGCCGCGCTCCAGCACCGGGGCATCACCGTCGTGCACGACTTCGGCGAGCACGACGGCGTGCTCTTCCTCGTCATGGAGCTCCTGGAGGGCCGCAACCTCAGCCAGCTGCTCAGCGACAACAGCAAGCAGCCGCTGCCGGTGCCCGAGGTCGTCGACATCGCCGAGCAGGTCGCCGAGGCCCTCGCCTACACCCACCGCCAGGGCGTGGTGCACCGCGACCTCAAGCCCGCCAACATCGTGCGGCTCGGCGACGGCGGCACCGTCAAGATCTGCGACTTCGGGATAGCGCGCCTCGGCGCCGACATCGGCTTCACCTCCCGCCTCACCGGCACCGGCATCGCCATGGGCACCCCGCACTACATGAGCCCGGAGCAGATCGGCGGCGGCGAGGTCGACCACCGCAGCGACCTCTACTCGCTGGGCTGCGTGCTCTACGAGATCGCCACCGGTGTGCCGCCCTTCGACCTGGACGACACCTGGGCCATCCTCATCGGCCACCGTGACACCGTGCCCGCGCCGCTGCGCAGCCACCGCGCCGAACTCCCCGGCTACCTCGACACGCTCGTCCTCGACCTGCTCGCCAAGACCCCCGACGGGCGCCCGTCGGACGCCGCCGAGCTGCGCGACCGGCTCGCCTCGGGCCGCACCAGCGGCGCCTGGACCCTGCCGCCGCCGGCGCCGCCCGCTCTGCCGGCGTGGGCCCTCGCCCGCGATCTCGTCCGGGGCCGCCCGGCCGCCTTCACCCTGGCCGGCCGGCCCGCCGTGCCCGGCCACGAGGCGGCGGCCGCGCTGACCGTCGCCTGGACCCGGGAGTCCGGCTCCGGCGGGCCGGAGCCGACCGTCGCCGCGAGCCCGGAGCTCGTCGCCGTGCTCGCCGGCCGGCACCGGGCGGGCCTCGGCCTCGGCCGGCTCGGCCGCTGGCGGGAGGCCGCCGACCTGCTCCGTACCGTCGAACGGGACCGCGGACACGTCCTCGGCGCCGACCACGCCGACACCCTCGCCAGCGGCTACGAACTCGGCTTCGCGCTCGCCCGGCTCGGGCGCCCCGCCGAGGCGCTGCGCCAGTTCGAGGCGGTCGCCGAGGGCCGCGCCCGCACCCTCGGCCCCGACCACGCCGACACCCTCGCCGCCCGTCAGGAGACCGGCTACGTCCTCGGCGGCCTCGGCCGCCACACCGAGGCCTGCGCGGTGTACGAGACGGTGCTCGCCGCCCGCGAGCGCACCATGGGCGCCGAGCACCCCGACACCCTGCGCTGCCGCCACAACCTGGCGTACACCCTCGGCCGGATCGGCCGCGTCCCCGAGGCGTACGCGGCGGCCCGCGAGGTCGCCGACGCCCGCGCCCGCCTTCTCGGCCCCGAGCACCCGGACACCCTGGCCACGCGGTACGAGGTGGGGCACGCACTCGGCGGCCTCGGCCGCTGGGCGGACGCGCTCACCCAGTACCGCGAGGTCGCCGAGGCCCGCGCCGGGGTGCTCGGCCCGGATCACCCCGACACCCTCGCCGCGCGCTACGAGGCGGGCATCTGCCTCGGCCGGCTCGGCCGCGCCGAGGAGGCCGAGGCGCTCTACCGCGAGCTCGTCGCCGCCCGCACCCGCACCGCCGGACCCGAGCACCCGGAGACCCTGCGCGCCCGGCACGGCCTGGGCGTCAACCTGGGCCGCCTCGGGCGCTGGGAGGACGCCCTGGCCGAGGCCAGGGAGGTCGCCGGGGCCCGCGCCCGGGTGCTCGGCGCCGACCACGCCGACACCCTCGCCAGCCACCGCGAGACCGCCATCGCGCTCGGCTGGCTCGGGCGCTGGGAGGAGGCCCTCGCCGCGCACCACCAGGTGACCGAGGCCCGCACCCGCCTCCTCGGCCCGGACCACCCCGCCACCCGCACGGCCCGCGCGGACGAGGCCCACTGCCGGGACCGCCTGCGGGGGTAGGAACCACCCGCGCGGCTTCGTACGCACCCTGGTGGGACCGGCCGATCGGTGTTAGCAAGGGGCATGACAGCTTCCGCCTCCGCCTCCGTGCCCTCGTCCGCACCGCAGGGCTCCTACGACGCCGTCATCGTGGGCGGCGGGCACAACGGCCTCGTCGCCGCCGCCTACCTCGCCCGCGCCGGACGCAGCGTCCTGGTCCTCGAACGGCTCGGCCACACCGGCGGCGCCGCCGTCTCCACCCGGCCCTTCGCCGGGGTCGACGTCCGCCTGTCCCGCTACTCGTACCTCGTCTCGCTGCTCCCCGAGAAGATCGTGCGCGAGCTGGGGCTGCGGTTCGCCGTGCGGAAGCGTTCCGTCTCCTCGTACACCCCCTACGGCGACTCCGGCCTCCTGGTCGGCGGCGACCGGGAGCGCACCCGGGCCTCCTTCGCCGCGCTCACCGGCTCCGAGCGCGAGTACGAGGCCTGGGAGGCCTTCTACGGGCGCACCGCGCGCGCCGCGCGCCGGATCTTCCCCACGCTCACCGAGCCGCTGCCGACCCGCGACGGGCTGCGCGCCCTGGTCGACGACGCGGAGACCTGGGACATGCTCTTCGAGCAGCCGCTCGGCGTCGCCGTCGAGAAGCACTTCTCCGACGACCTGGTGCGCGGAGTCGTCCTCACCGACGGCCTCATCGGCACCTTCGCCGACGCCCACGACCCCTCCCTGCTCCAGAACCGCTGCTTCCTCTACCACGTGATCGGCAACGGCACCGGGGACTGGGACGTCCCCGTCGGCGGCATGGGCGCGCTCACCGACGCCCTCGCGGACGTGGCCCGCGCCGCCGGTGCGACCGTGCTCACCGACCACGAGGCGACCCGGATCGAGACCGACGGCAGCCACGCCGAGGTCACCTACCGCACCCCCGACGGCGAGGGGGTGACCGGAGCGGGGCACGTCCTGGTGAACGCCTCCCCGCAGGCCCTCGCCGCCCTCCTCGGCGACCCGGCGCCCACCCCCGCCGAGGGCGCCCAGCTCAAGGTCAACATGGTGCTCACCCGGCTGCCCAGGCTCCGGGACCGCTCCGTCGACCCGCGCGAGGCCTTCTCCGGCACCTTCCACATCGCCGAGGGGTACGGGGAGCTGGCCGCCGCCCACGCCGAGGCCGCCGCCGGCCGGCTGCCCGCCGCGCCGCCCTCGGAGATCTACTGCCACACCCTCACCGACCCGAGCATCCTCGGCCCCGAGGCCGCCGCGCGCGGCTACCAGACCCTCACCCTGTTCGGACTGCACGCCCCCGCCCGGCTGTTCGCGGCCGACCCGGACGGCGCCCGCGACGCCCTGCTGAAGGCGACCCTCGCCCAGCTCGACGCCCGCCTCGACGAGCCGATCGCCGACTGCCTGGCCCGTGACGCCGACGGCCGGCCCTGCATCGAGGCCAAGACCCCGCTCGACCTCGAACGCGAGCTCCGGCTGCCCGGCGGGCACATCTTCCACCGCGATCTGTCCTTCCCGTACGGCGAGGAGGGCGGCGGCCGCTGGGGCGTCGAGACCGGCCGGCCCAACATCCTGCTGTGCGGCGCGGGCGCGGTCCGCGGCGGCGGGGTCAGCGGCGTACCCGGGCACAACGCGGCGATGGCGGTGCTCGAAGGACCGGCGGGCTGACGGACGCGGGTTGACGGACGCGGGTTGACGGACGCGGGTTGACGCGAGACGCGCGTCCGCCAGCGGTGTGAAGGTGATCTGCGAGGGCGTTTAAGAAATCCTCGATGGACCATGGCTACCGACGTACGGAAGATTTTCCCCAGGGATCTTGGGCGCTTCGTCGCGCCCGGACCCGGCACATCACAGGACACGTACGTCGGGAGCCGTGACATTGAAGGCACTGGTCAAGCAGAAGGCGGAGCCGGGACTCTGGCTCACGGACGTTCCCGAGCCGGAGTACGGCCCCGGTGACGTTCTGATCAAGGTCAAGCGGACCGGTATCTGCGGCACCGACCTGCACATCCGCTCCTGGGACGGCTGGGCGCAGAAGACCATCGCGACGCCGATGACCGTCGGCCACGAGTTCGTCGGCGAGGTCGTCGACACCGGCCGCGACGTCACCGACATCAAGGCCGGCGACCTGGTCAGCGGCGAGGGCCACCTGGTCTGCGGCAAGTGCCGCAACTGTCTGGCCGGCCGCCGCCACCTGTGCCGCGCCACCGTCGGCCTCGGCGTCGGCCGCGACGGCGCCTTCGCCGAGTACGTCGTGCTGCCCGCGTCCAACGTGTGGGTGCACCGGGTCCCGGTCGACCTCGACGTCGCCGCGATCTTCGACCCCTTCGGCAACGCCGTGCACACCGCCCTGTCCTTCCCGCTGGTCGGCGAGGACGTCCTGGTCACCGGCGCCGGCCCGATCGGCATCATGGCCGCCGCCGTCGCCAAGCACGCCGGCGCCCGCCATGTCGTCATCACCGACGTCAGCGAGGAGCGCCTGGAGCTCGCCCGCAAGACCGGCGTCTCGCTCGCGCTCAACGTCGCAGGGCAGACCATCGCCGACGGCCAGCGCACCCTCGGCCTCAAGGAGGGCTTCGACGTCGGCCTGGAGATGTCCGGCAACCCGCGCGCGATGCGCGACATGGTCGCCAACATGACCCACGGCGGAAAGATCGCCATGCTCGGCCTGCCCGCCGAGGACTTCGCCGTCGACTGGGCGAGGATCGTCACCTCGATGATCACCATCAAGGGCATCTACGGCCGCGAGATGTTCGAGACCTGGTACGCCATGTCGGTCCTCCTGGAGGGCGGGCTCGACCTGTCCCCGGTCATCACCGGCCGCTACGCGTACACCGACTTCGAGGCCGCCTTCGACGACGCCGCGTCCGGCAAGAGCGGCAAGATCATCCTCGACTGGACCGTCTGAGACCCGGGAGCTCCCTGACATGTTCGACTCCGTACGCGACGACATCCGCGCCACGCTCGAAGAGATCCGCCAGGCCGGCCTGCACAAGCCCGAGCGGGTCATCGGCACCCCCCAGTCCGCCACCGTCGAGGTCACGGCCGGCGGCCGCCCCGGCGAGGTGCTGAACTTCTGCGCCAACAACTACCTCGGCCTCGCCGACCACCCCGACGTCGTCGCCGCCGCCCACGCCGCGCTCGACCGCTGGGGCTACGGCATGGCGTCCGTCCGCTTCATCTGCGGCACCCAGGAGGTCCACAAGGAGCTGGAGGCGCGCCTGTCGCGGTTCCTCGGCCAGGAGGACACGATCCTCTACTCCTCCTGCTTCGACGCCAACGGCGGCGTGTTCGAGACCCTGCTCGGCCCCGAGGACGCGGTCATCTCCGACGCCCTCAACCACGCCTCCATCATCGACGGCATCCGCCTCTCCAAGGCCCGCCGCTTCCGCTACGCCAACCGCGACATGGCCGACCTGGAGCAGCAGCTCAAGGAGGCGAACGAGGGCGGCGCCCGGCGCAAGCTGATCGTCACCGACGGCGTCTTCTCCATGGACGGCTACGTCGCGCCGCTCGCCGAGATCTGCGACCTGGCCGAGCGCTACGACGCCATGGTCATGGTCGACGACTCGCACGCCGTCGGCTTCGTCGGCCCCGGCGGCCGCGGCACCCCCGAGCTGCACGGCGTGATGGACCGCGTCGACATCATCACCGGCACCCTCGGCAAGGCCCTCGGCGGCGCTTCCGGCGGTTACGTCGCGGCCCGCGCCGAGATCGTCGCCCTGCTGCGCCAGCGCTCGCGCCCGTACCTGTTCTCCAACACCCTCGCGCCGGTGATCGCCGCCGCCTCCCTCAAGGTCATCGACCTCCTGGAGTCCGCCGGCGACCTGCGCGAGCGGCTCAACGCCAACACCGCGCTGTTCCGCCGCCGGATGACCGAGGAGGGCTTCGACATCCTTCCCGGCGACCACGCCATCGCGCCGGTGATGATCGGCGACGCCGCCGAGGCCGGCCGCATGGCCGAGCTGCTCCTGGAGCGCGGGGTGTACGTGATCGGCTTCTCGTACCCGGTGGTGCCGCAGGGCGCGGCACGCATCCGCGTGCAGCTGTCCGCCGCGCACTCCACGGAGGACGTGAACCGCGCGGTCGACGCGTTCGTCGACGCGCGCGCCGCCCTGCGAGACTAGGGGCATGATCGAAGCGCGGCGGCTGCACATCCTCCGGGCGGTGGCCGACCACCGTACCGTCACGGCGGCTGCCGCCGCGCTCTATCTCACACCCTCCGCGGTCTCCCAGCAGCTCGCCGCCCTGGAGCAGGAGACCGGCCACCGGCTGGTCGAGCGGGGCGCGCGGGGCACCCGGCTCACGCCCGCCGGGGAGATCCTGCTGAGCCACGCCAACGCCGTCCTGGCCCAGCTGGAACGGGCCGAGGCCGAGCTCGCCGCGTACAGCGCGGGCGAGGCCGGCACCGTCACGGTGGCGGCCTTCGCCACCGGCATCGGCCTGGTCGTCGCCCCCGCCATCGGCTCCCTCGCCCGCACCGCGCCGGGCATCCGGGTGCGCGTCCAGGACGCCGAGGGCGACGAGAGCCTGCTGATGGTCCTGGACCGGCAGGTCGACGTGGCGGTCGCCGTCGAGTACCGGGGCGCCCCCGGCGAGGACGACGCCCGTCTCACCCGCGTCCCGCTGTACGCGGAGCCCTTCGACGCGGTCCTGCCGCCGGACCACGCCCTCGCGGGCCGCGAGCGGGTCGCCCTCGGCGACCTCGCCAAGGACCCCTGGATCGGCCAGTCCGCCGGCAACCCCTGCCACGACGTCACCGTCCTCGCCTGCGAGTACGCGGGCTTCGCCCCCCGCCTTGAGCACGTCTCCGACGACTTCCGCGCCGTCGTCGCCCTCGCCGGTGCCGGTGCCGGCGTCGCTCTGGTCCCGCGCTCCGCGCTCCTCGGCACCGACCTCACGGGCGCGGTCGTCCGCCCGGTCGACGGCGTGGCCCCGACCCGCCGCGTCTTCGCGGCGGTCCGCCGCGGCGCGGAGGAACACCCGCTGATCCGCCCGGTCCTGGAAGCGCTGCGGGCAGCGGCGGAACCCACCCTGTAGACAGGGGCGCGGGCGCGGCTCAGTCCGCCGACTCCGTCCATCCCGCCGCCTCGATGCGGGAGCGGTCCGCCGGGCGGGACTCGTCGAAGAGCGGGCGGCCCGAGGCGTCGAGGAGGCGGAGGACGTCCACGTAGACCCCGCGGCCGACGTAGCGTCGGTCCGTCGTGGAGCGCCAGCGGAGGCGTGGCGGGGCCGGCCAGGGGGTGAGGTCGGCGGTCAGGGAGTGCCAGCGGCGGCCGGACCAGCCGGTGAGGGCGGCCGTCGGGTGCTCCTCGTCGGGGCCGGCGGTGCTGAAGGGGACCGGGGCCCAGGTGGTGCCGCCGTCCGTGGAGGCCTCCAGGACGGCGGCGTCCGCGGACGGTTCGGCGTCCCACCAGATGGCGCACTCCAGGCGGGCCGCGCCCGGGACCTCCGGGAGGGTGAGCGTGGCGGTCGTGCCGTTCGTCATGCCGGAGAACCAGGCGGTACGGCCCCGGGCCGGGCGGACCGGGACCGCGCGGGCCAGGGCGTCCGCGGTGGCGACCCGGGGCGCCGAGCCGGAGCGCCAGCCGCGCACCGGGTGGACCGAGTTGCCGAGGACGATCAGGAAGGAGTCGGTGGAGGGGTCGAGGACCAGGCTGGTGCCGGTGAAACCGGTGTGGCCGGCCGTGCGCGGGGTGGCCATCGCGCCCATGTACCAGCGCTGGTCGAGTTCGAAGCCGAGGCCGTGCGCGTCGCCGGGGAACGCGGTGTTGAAGTCGGTGAACATCAGCTCGACGGAGGCGGGGGAGAGGATCCGCGCGTCGCCGTACGCCCCGCCGTTCAGCAGCGTACGGGCGAGCACCGCGAGGTCCCACGCGTCGGCGAACACCCCTGCGTGCCCGGCCACCCCGCCCATGCCGTACGCGTTCTCGTCGTGCACCTCGCCCCACACCATGCCCCGGTCGAGCCCGGACCACGGCGGGCGCGCGTCCTCGGTGGCGGCGATCCGCGGCCGCCACGAGAGCGGGGGATTGAAACAGGTGCGGTGCATCCCGAGCGGAGCGGTGATCTCGCTTCGGAGCAGGTCGTCCAGAGTGCGATCGGTGATCTCCTCCAGGACCAGCTGCAGCGTGATCAGGTTCAGGTCGGAGTAGAGATAGACCGTGCCCGGCGGGTTCGCCGGAACCTCGTTCCACAGCAGCCGCAGCCGCCCCTCCCGGGTCGGCTCCTCGAAGAGCGGGATCCAGGCCCGGAACCCCGAGGTGTGGGTGAGCAGCTGACGGACCGTGATCTCCTGCTTGCCGCCGCCCCCGAACTCCGGCAGATACGCCGTGACCCGCTCTTCGAGCGCCAGCGCCCCGCGCTCGATCTGCTGCACGGCGAGCAGCGAGGTGAAGAGCTTGGACACCGATGCCAGGTCGAAGACGGTGTCCTCGCGCATCGGGATCCGCTCGTCGGCCGGCAGCTCCACGCCGGTGTCGGTCTTCTCGTCGTACGCCGCGTAGCGCACGGCCGTGCCGATCGCACGGTGCAGCGCCACCGTGCCGCCGCGCCCGGCGAGCAGCACGGCGCCCGCGTACCAGGGGTGTGTGGGGGAGGGGCGCAGGAAGGTCTCGGCCTCGGTGACGAGGCGGTCCAGATGCCCGGGCAGCAGCCCGGCCCGCTCGGCGGACCCGCGCGACAGCGTCGTACGCCGCGCCCCGCCCCCGTACCCCGAAGTCCTCGTCGTCTCCGTCATGCCCACCCTCTCCCACCGCCCTCCCCGTCGCGAAACAATCTGACACTGCATCAGAAAATCTCTTCCCTCGGCACGGGAGCTGCGGCATCCTGCCGCCCATGCAGACGGAGCTGAGTCGCACCCTGGGGATCGAGCACGCCATCTTCGGCTTCACGCCCTTCCCCGCGGTGGCCGCCGCCATCACCAGAGCAGGCGGGTTCGGCGTCCTCGGCGCCGTGCGCTACACCGCCCCCGACGACCTCGCCCGCGACCTCGACTGGATGCAGGAGCACACCGACGGCCTGCCCTACGGCCTCGACGTCGTCATGCCCGCCAAGAAGGTGGAGGGTGTGACCGAGGCCGACGTCGAGGCGATGATCCCCGAGGCGCACCGCGCGTTCGTCCGCGAGACCCTCGCCAAGCACGGCGTCCCCGAACTCGCCGAGGGCGAGGCCTCCGGCTGGCGGATCACCGGCTGGATGGAACAGGTCGCCCGCAGTCAGCTCGACGTCGCCTTCGACTACCCGATCCGACTCCTCGCCAACGCACTCGGATCCCCGCCGGCCGACGTCGTCGCCCGCGCCCACGAGCACGGCGTCCTCGTCGCCGCCCTCGCCGGCAGCGCCCGGCACGCCCGCCACCACGCCGAGGCCGGCATCGACATCGTCGTCGCCCAGGGCTACGAGGCCGGCGGCCACACCGGCGAGATCGCCTCCATGGTGCTCACCCCCGAGGTCGTCGACGCCGTGTCCCCGCTGCCCGTGCTCGCCGCCGGCGGCATCGGCAGCGGCGAACAGATCGCCGCCGGACTCGCCCTCGGCGCCCAGGGCGTCTGGCTCGGCTCGCTCTGGCTCACCACCACCGAGGCCGAACTCCACTCCCGCGCGCTGACCGAGAAGCTGCTCGCCGCCGGCTCCGGCGACACCGTCCGCTCCCGCGCCCTCACCGGCAAGCCCGCCCGGCAGCTGCGCACCGAGTGGACCGACGCCTGGGACGACCCGGCCGGACCCGGCCCGCTGCCGATGCCGCTGCAGGGCCTGCTCGTCGCGGAGGCGGTCTCCCGGATCCAGAAGTACGAGGTCGGGCCGCTGCTCGGCACACCGGTCGGCCAGATCGTCGGCCGGATGAACTCCGAGCGGAGTGTGCGGCAGGTCTTCGACGATCTGACCCGCGGTTTCGAGCGGGCCGTGGACCGGATCAACCGGATCGCCGGAAGGGGCGCGCAGTGACGGAGCAGGGTCCCAACGGCTTCTGGGCGCAGGCCGCCGCCGACCCCGGCCGGACGGTGATCACCGCCCCGGACGGAGAACAGTGGTCCGCCGGCCGCCTCCACACGGCCGTCAACCAGCTCGTCCACGGTCTGCGCGCCGCCGGCATGGAGCGCGGCGACGCCTTCGCCGTCGTCCTGCCCAACGGCGTCGAGTTCTTCACCGCCTATCTGGCGGCCAGTCAGGCCGGTTTCTATCTGGTGCCGGTCAACCATCACCTCGTCGGCCCCGAGATCGCCTGGATCGTCTCCGACTCCGGCGCCAAGGTCCTGATCGCCCACGAACGTTTCGCCGAGGCCGCCGTCGCCGCCGCCGAGGAGGCCGGCCTCCCGGCCGGCCGGCGCTACGCCGTCGGCGCGGTGCCCGGGTTCCGCCCGTACGCCGGACTCCTCGACGGGCAGCCCGGCACCCCGCCCGACGGCCGCACCCTCGGCTGGGTCATGAACTACACCTCGGGCACCACCGGCCGCCCCCGCGGCATCCGCCGCCCCCTGCCCGGCAAGCCCCCGGAGGAGACCTATCTCGGCGGCTTCCTCGGCATCTTCGGCATCAAGCCCTTCGACGGGCATGTGCATCTCGTCTGCTCGCCGCTCTACCACACGGCCGTGCTCCAGTTCGCCGGCGCCGCCCTGCACATCGGCCACCCGGTGGTCCTCATGGACAAGTGGACCCCCGAGGAGATGCTGCGGCTCATCGACGTCCACCACTGCACCCACACCCATATGGTGCCCACCCAGTTCCACCGCCTCCTCGCCCTGCCCGAGGAGGTACGGAGCCGGTACGACGTCTCCGCCATGCGCCACGCCATCCACGGTGCCGCGCCCTGCCCCGAGCAGGTGAAACGCGCCATGATCGACTGGTGGGGGAGCTGCGTCGAGGAGTACTACGCGGCCAGCGAGGGCGGCGGCGCCTTCGCCACCGCCGAGGACTGGCTCAAGAGGCCCGGCACCGTCGGCCGCGCCTGGCCCATCAGCGAACTCGCCGTCTTCGACGACGACGGCAGGCGGCTCGGCCCCGGCGAACTCGGCACCGTCTACATGAAGATGAGCACCGGCGGTTTCCGCTACCACAAGGACGAGGCCAAGACCGCGTCGAGCCGTATCGGCGACTTCTTCACCGTCGGCGACCTCGGCGTCCTCGACGAGGACGGCTTCCTCTTCCTCCGCGACCGCAAGATCGACATGATCATCTCCGGCGGCGTCAACATCTACCCCGCCGAGATCGAGGCCGCCCTGCTCGCCCATCCCGCCGTCGCCGACGCCGCCGCCTTCGGCATCCCGCACACCGACTGGGGCGAGGAGGTCAAGGCCGTCGTCGAACCCGCCGAGGGCCACACCCCCGGCCCGGAACTCGCGGCCGCGATCCTCGCCCACTGCGAGGCGCGGCTCGCCGGCTACAAGCGCCCGAAGTCGGTCGACTTCATCCCCCACATGCCCCGCGACCCCAACGGCAAGCTCTACAAGCGCCGTCTGCGCGAACCGTACTGGGAGGGCCACGAGCGGCCGCTGTGACGGGCGGGGTCACCGGGTGCCGGCGGGCGGGTGGCGCGTGACGCCCTCTTGTCAGCGGAGACGGGTCTTTCGAGAATGCCCATGACAACCGGAGGATCTCCGGTCGCACACCATGCAGAGGGGAACCCCCACATGAAGAAGCCTCTCGTCGGTGCCCTGCTCGCCCTGCTCCTCACCGGAGCGGCGGCAGCCCCGGCCGTGGCGTCCGCACCCTCGGACACGGCCGCACAGGCCCCGGCGTCCGCGCCGCGCAGCGCCCCCGCGCAGCCGGCGTCCCCGGCGCTCGCCGCCGTCGACTTCGCCGGCACGGTCGCGCTCAGCAACTGCTCCGGCTCCGTCGTGCGCACGCCCAGCTCCCTGCTGAGCGACCCCGCGCTCGTCCTGTCCAACGGCCACTGCCTGGAGACCGGCTTCCCGGCGCCCGGCCAGGTCGTCATGAACAAGCGCTCCAGCCGCTCGTTCACGCTGCTCAACTCGGCCGGCACCGGCGTCGGCACCCTGCGCGCCAGCAAGATCGCGTACGGCACGATGACCGACACGGACGTCTCGGTCTACCAGCTGACCAAGACCTACGCGCAGATCCAGAGCACCTACGGGATCAGCGCCCTCACCCTCTCCGACACCCACCCGGTGGCGGGCACGCCGATCACGGTCGTCTCGGGGTACTGGAAGCGGACCTACAGCTGCGACATCGACGGGTTCGTCTACCGCCTCAAGGAGGGCGACTGGACCTGGAAGGACTCGGTCCGCTACACCTCGACCTGCAACACCATCGGCGGCACCTCCGGCTCGCCGGTCATCGACCGGAACACCGGCAAGGTCGTCGCCGTCAACAACACGGGCAACGAGGACGGGCAGAGCTGCACCGTCAACAACCCGTGCGAGGTGGACGAGAACGGCGTCGTGACGGTCCGCCAGGGCATCAACTACGCCCAGGAGACGTACAACATGGTCCCCTGCATCGGCGCGGGCAGCGTCTTCGACCTGAGCCGCCCCGGCTGCGCCCTGCCGAAGCCGTGACACCACGGTCCCACGCCCGCTGAACTCCGCCCGCTCGCCCGCTCGCCCGGCTCCAGGGGGACCTTCGAGGACCTCGGGAGCCGGGCGCGGGCCACCGGACCGCCGCTCCCGTCCCAGCCGACCGCCCGCACATGGCTCGTACCGCGCGCGACCTCCGCCGCCCGCAGCTCCGCCACCGCGTCCCGCAGCGCCCTTCCGCGCGCGCGGCGTCCCGACGGTGCCGACGATCCGCTCGTAACCCGTGACCGGCCGGTCCGCGTTGGCCGGTCAGGCACTGTCGGCAGTGCGGTGCCCGCGAGCAGGGCGAGGACTCCGCCGATGGCGACCAGGATGCTCTGGAGACGTCGTTGGACGGCGCTGTAGGGCTTGCCGTGCCGGGTGCCTCTGCTCAACGTGCGCCGGCCCAGGCATCGAGCTTCGCGAAGACGAGCGTCAGGCCGCCACCGCCGGCCGCGATGAGGCCGTATCCCGCGAAGAGCGACGTCTGCTCGTCCTTGCGGAGGGCTTCGTACGTGCTCTTTGTGATCTCTATCGGCTGCCGCTTCGGGTCGGTGGTCTCGACGGCGAAGTACCGGCCCTGCGCGGAGCCGGGGTTCAGGAGGTGGGAGGGGGCTCTCCCCGTGCCGACGAACAGCGCGGCTCCGGCCAGGCCCGCGCCCACCAGCAGGAGCTGGGCCGGGAGCGGGAGGGCGCGGAGGGCTCGCCACTGGTGCGCTTTGGTCGTGAGGCTGTCGGTGCGCAAGGCGATCATGTTGCTGCGGACGATCGTCAGCACGTGGAGCGGCAGGAGCAGGGCGATGCCGATGCCGAGCAGGAGCCACTCGTCGGCGAAGGGCGGCAGGTCCGGCAGGGCGGTGAACGTCGCGGCGAGAAGTCCCGCGAGGGACAGGGCGAACTGCAGCCCGGCGTGAATCTTGAAGCTGGTTCTCACGGTGCCCCCTCTGCCTCTGTTCTCGCTCTGTTCTAGTCGGTGATCTCGACCGCCGCGCTCGGCGTCTCCGGCTTCTTCTGGGTGACGCCCTGGAGGAGGGCGGCGAGGTCGACCCCGGTGGCGGAGGTGAGCAGTTCCATGCCCTGGGCGACGTTGTCGGTGACGGTGCGGGTCAGCCGGCTCGCACCGTCCGTGGAGATGACGGTCATCTTGTCGACTGCGGCGAGCGGTTCGGCGGCCTTGGCGACGACCTGGGGCAGGATCTCGACGAGCATCTGCAGGACGGCGGCGTCGCCGTACTGTCCGAAGGCGTCGGCCTTCTTGAGCATCGCCTCGGCCTCCGCCGAGCCCTTGGCGGCGATGGCGGCGGCCTGGGCCTCGCCCTCTATCCGTACGGCCTCGGCGAGGGCGGCGCGCTGGGCCTTCTCGCCCTCACCGGTCAGCCGGGCGCGCTCGGCGGCCGCCTCGGCCTCCTTGACCAGGGCGATGCGGCGGGCCTCGGCCTCCTGCTCGGCCCGGTAGCGGGCGGCGTCGGCGGGCTTGCGGACCTCGGTGTCGAGCTGGCGGTCGGTCAGCGCGGCCTGCCGGGCGGCGACCTTCTCCTGCTCGGTGAGGACGTCCTGCTGACGCGCGGCCTTGGCCAGCGGGCCCGCGGCGTTGGCCTGGGCGGCCGCCTCGTCGGTCTGGGCCTTGATCTCGGCCTGCTTCAGGTAGAGGGTCCGCTGCGCGACGGCGATCTCCTCCTCGGCCTTGAGCCGGGCCTGCTCGGCGGCCCGGCGGGCGACGGCCTCGGCGATGTCGGCCTCCTGCTTGGCGCGGGCGGCCTCGGGCCGGCCGAGGTCCTCCAGGTAGGAGCCCTCGGTGGTGATGTCCTGGATCTGGAAGGCGTCGAGCACCAGGCCCTGCCCGGACAGGCTCGCCTCGGCCTCCTCCGCGACCTGCCCGGCGAACGCGGCGCGGTCGCGGATGATGTCCTCGACCGACATCCGGCCGACGATCGAGCGCAGCGCGCCGGACAGCACCTCCTGGGTGAAGCCGACGATCCCGTCCTGCTGCATGAGGAATCGCTGGGCGGCGGCCCGGATGGAGTCCTCGGTGCCCCCGACCTTGACGATCGCGACGCCCTCCAGGTTCGCCTTCACCCCGCGCAGGGTGACCGCGCCCCGTACCGCGACAGGGATGTGCCGGCTGGACAGGTCGAGGCTGAACTTCTGCTGTACGAACGGCACGACGAAAACGCCGCCACCGACGACGACCTTCTGGCCGCTGTTGTCGGTGTACTCCCGCCCGGTGGCCGGATCGGTGGCCTTCTTGCCGCGCCGACCTGTGATGATGAACGCCTCGCTGGGGCCCGCGACTTTGTAGCGCGTGATGACGACGAGGCCGAGCAGGACGACAAGGGCGACGATGCCCAGCACGGACACCAGTACAGGGCTCATGGGAACCCCTTTCGATCAGAAGTAGCTTCGAAGAGTTGCCGGCGGGCGCAGGGTCAGCGTTCGACCGGCCGGACGCTGACGGACGTCGGCGAAAGAACGGACTCGACCCACACCTCGGTGCCGCGGCCGACTGCCGACGCCGACCTCGCGGCGTACTTCACCGGCTGGCCCGCGAGATACAGCAGCACCTCGCCGTACCCGTCGGCCGGGATCGCCGTGATCACCGACCCCGGCGTCCCGGTCAGGTCCTCGCCCCTCGGCGCGGGCGTGCCGGCGTCGCGCATGAGCGCCCGGCTGAACCGCCAGGTCGCCCATCCCACGACTGCCCCCGTGAGCACGCCCGCACCGGTGGCGACCCCCGCCCCCGTACCGGTGGTCCCGAGCACGATCGCTCCCGTGAAACCGAGAGCCGATACGAACCCGGCGATCACCGGCAACGACAGAAACCCGTCCAGCCCCCCGCCGAACCCGTCGAGGACCCCCTCCAACACCCCGTCGAAGATCAGGGACAGGACCAGCAGCACCAGACCGGCGATGCCCAGACCAAGAAACCAGTCCATCGGCAACACCCCGTTCCACGCGCGCTTTCCGCCGTCACGGGGATGGTTCCATGGGAGGGCACGCTTGTTCATTGCCGGTTCTCGGCAATCTTTATGCGCTCTTGATGCCGTTCGAGTGCCGCCTGTCCTTGGCCGACACCCGCCCGGGCCATGGCGGCGACCGGCGTATCACGTCCGAGTGAGGGGCCATGAACAGAACCACGACTCCCTATCTCACCGGATCCGTCACGTCCAAGGACGGCACTGTCATCGGCTACCGCCGACCACCAAGTGGCCCTCTACGAGCCGCCTCTGCCCGTCCACGGCTCCGACCCCGCCCACTGGCTCGGCCGCTACGACCGCGAGATGCGCCAAGGGCACTTTGCCGCCGCCATGGTCACCGTCGCCAAGGGCACCAAGGACTCCCGGCTCCTGCAGATCCTGCCCCGCGCCGTGACCGTCCCCCTGATGCACTTCGCGATGCGCGCGCAGGCCGGACAGGCCCCCGCCGACGCGGTGCCGCTGCTCGATCTCATCCCGACGATGCACCACGACGCGCAGCTGGTACTCGGCGCAGCAGACCTCATCGAGGCTTCCGCGGCCGTACGTGCCGACACGCTCCTCCTCGGTGGCAGCCGCAGCCCTCGCTACCTCGAAGAGGCCCTCGACGCACTCCAGACAGCCATGCCCCACGCCCGTCGAGTCACCCTCTCAGGCGTCGGCCACCTTGCCGCTGACAACGGAGGACACCCGAACCGCGTTGCCCGCGCACTCGGCGACTTCTTCTCCATCACGGCTTAGGTGAGCCGGCTGATTCTGGTGTGTGGCGCTGTCAGCCGGCGGCGTCCTTGAGCCGCTCGGGATCGAGGACGGTGATGCGTCCGCGGGCCAGGCGGAGCAGGCCGTGGTCGGCGTAGTCGCGCAGCACCTTGGTGCAGGTCTCGCGGGAGGTGCCGGCGAGGGCGGCGAGCTGTTCGTGGGTGAGGGCGATCTGCGGGTGGCGTCCGACCGGCCGCAGCGGGCTTGCCGGGGGCTGGGCGCTGGTCAGGGTGGTCAGTGTGGTGGCGACGCGCTGGGCGACGGTCTTGAACACGCTGTCGGACAGACGCTGTTCGAGGTCGGCCAGGCGCCGGCCGAGGATCGCGGTGATCCGGGCGGCGATGCGGGCGTCGGCGAGCAGGAGCCGGTGGACGTCGCCGCGGCTCATCACACACACGACGGTGTCGTCGAGGGCTTCGGCGTAGTTGTCGTACATGTGCTGCCCGAGCAGGACCATCTCGCCGAAGATGGTGCCGGGGCTGACGATCGCGGTGGTCAGCGCGCGGCCGTCGGCGGAGACCCGGAAGACGCGGACTCGGCCCTTCTTGAGGATGAACAGCACCTCGGAGGGCTGGGTGGGCGAGTACAGGATCTCGCCGGCCTGATACGTCTTCATCGGAGCGGCGGCGGCGATGGCTTCCATCTCCTGCTCGGACAGGTCGCAGAAGATGTCGACCTCGGCCAGGCACCAGGTCCGCTCCGGACCTTCGTGGCCTGCTGCGGCGTCGGTCATGGTGTGCGTCTCCTCGCGTCGTCCGGGGGCCCATGGTGGTGGTGCGGCGCCCCACGCCGGGCTGCCCAGTGCCTCGGCGCTGCTGGCCAGACAGTAGGGCACCGCGCCGTCGACCCGGCCTGTGCGCCGCGGCGCCGCGCCCGACGGTGCGGCAGTCGGACCAGGGGACGACGCGGCGGGCTCGCTGCTCATCGGGCCGGACCGGTGCGCTTGCCCATGCCGACGCCGCCGAGGAGTCCGGCCGCAGCGCCCCGGACGGCGTGCACGGGGATCGAGGCGATCTTGGGGGAGGCGTGTGCTGCCGTGGTCATGGTGATCGTCCCATCCGTGGGTTCGTGCCTTCGCTGTCGTCGACGACGCTAGACCGGGTGGTGTGGGCAGGTATGTGAGCACCCTTACGTACGCGGTGGTGGTCCCACTCGGCGTCCGGCGTCCGGCGTCCGGCTGCCGGTCGGCGCCCGGGATGGAGCTGACGCGGCAGGCGCCTCCGCCCCCGGCCCCCTACCGCGGCGTGCGCTCGGCGATCAGCAGCGCGTAGCCGAGGACGCCGTCCGAGACCGCAGACCGGGCGGCCGCCAGGACGGCGGGGGCGGCGTCGAGGTCGACGCCCGCGGTGGTGAGATGTGCCGCGGCGGTCATGCGTAGCAGGTTCAGCCTTGCCTCGATCTGGTCGATCATCCGCAGCATCGCCTGGTCGTGGCGCTCGGTGCGGAGCGTGCGCAGGCCCGCGCCCGCCAGGATCTCGGTGTACTGCTGGAGCGGCCGGGCGTCGGCGATGCAGGCGATGCGGGCGCCGAGGCCGGTGAGCTCCGGCGGAAGCCGCTCTGCGGTGACTGTGACGTCGGTGATGCCGAGGCGGCCGCCGGGCCCCAGGACGCGGGCGAACTCGGCCGCGGCCCGCGCCTTGTCGGGAAACGTGCACAGGGCGCACTCGCACACGACCGCGTCGAAGACGCCATCCGGGTACGGGAGGTGCTCGGCGTCCCCGGTGGTGAAGCGGGCCCGGTCGGCGAGGTCGGCTGCCTGCGCGGCGCCCTGGGCGAGGGCGGTGTTCCCGGGCGCGTAGTCCACCCCGTCGACCTCGGCGCCGTAGCTGTCGGCGAGGAGCAGGGCGGTGGTGCCGCGCCCGGAGGCGACGTCGAGGACCCGCGCTCCCGGGGTGAGACCGAGGCCGTCGGCGAGCCGGCGGGTCAGGGCGGTGCCGCCGGGGTGGTAGGAGTCGCCGAGGAGCAGCGCGACGACGTCGGAGGAGTACGCGGCGGCGCAGCACGCCTTCAGCTCCTCGCCGTTGGGCGTCCGGGTCATGACGGGAGCTTCCCTTCCTCGCCCGGGGTGCTCGCGGTCTTCGATCCGTACGGGGTCTCCGTGAGGCGGCCGGCGAGCGGCAGGGCGTTGGGGGCGACCGGGGCGACGTGCACGCCGGACATCTCGGCGCGGACCTGTTCGCGGTAGCCGGCGGAGTTGTAGGCGCAGAAGGGGATGAGGCGGCCGTCGGGGGTGATCTCCTCGATGCAGCACTTCATCAGCTGCTTGACGTTGAGGGTGTAGGGGTCCTGGAAGTCCTGCACGACGATCATGAACGCCTTGTCGTTGAGGTCCTTCACCGCTTGGGGCAGGTCGATGCCGCAGGAGTCCGCGCAGTCCAGGGCCTCGGCCGCGGCCCGCAGCTTCTCCTCGGTGGTCTCCGTCCCCATGAACGCGGAGGCCGACCACAGCCTCTCCAGGGCCTCGCGGATGCCGGTGTCGGGCATGACGCGGTTGGTGACGTAGTCCAGGTAGTCCTCGACGTTCAGCAGGCGCGGGATCGGCACGACCGTGCGATTGCCCGGTTCGCCGTCCACCAGCAGGTAGGTGATGGAGCGGCAGGTCGGGAAACAGCAGGGGACGGGGAAGAAGTCGCCCTTCTGGAACCACTCCGGCCGCTGTTCGTTGATGAGCCGGATGACGTCGGGATTGGTGAGGCGGTTCAGCGGGTCGAACTGGACGTGCCGGCCGGAGTGCGTGACCGGCTGGAAGGCGACCGAGCGGACGGCGGGGTGGTCGATGCCGTACTCGATGATCGCGCCGACCTCGTGCTCGTTCCGACCGCGCTCGACGGCGGCGACCAGGGTGACGGTCAGCCCGTGCTCGGCGCAGTTGTCGAGCGCCCGCTGCTTGAACGTACGCAGGTCCCGGCCCCGGATCTCCAGGTGGGTGCGCTCCTCGAAGCCGTCGAACTGGAGATAGATGTTCACCGACTTGCCCGGAGCTTGGTTGCGCTTGCCGAGTTCGGCGACGAAGTGCTTGTCCGTGGCGAGACGGATGCCGTTGGTGTTGAGGTTGACGTTCTTGATCGGGCGGGCCTGGGCGAGGTCGATGAAGTCGAGGATGTGCTTGTGGATGGTGGGCTCGCCGCCGGAGAACATCACCACCTCCGCCTCGCCCTCGCTCGCGACGAAGGTGTCGAGCATGCGCTCGCACTGCTCGTGGGTGATGGAGTAGCCGTCCGGCTGGTGTCCTGAGTCGGCGAAGCAGATCGGGCAGTCCAGGTTGCAACCGGTGTTGACCTCGATGATTCCCAGGCAGGCGTGCTGTTTGTGCTCGGGGCACAGCCCGCAGTCGAGCGGGCAGCCGTCCTTCACCTCGGTCTGGAACGTGAGCGGGATGGTGCCGGGCTTGTTGAACCGGGCCGAGGACAGGTACTCCTCGGCGTCCCCGTAGACCAGTGCCTCGAACTCGCCGTGCTCACGGCAGCGTTTACGCAGGTACACCTTGTCGTTTCGGATGTTGACCTGTGCGTCGACGGGTGTCTTGCACATCGGGCAGATCGACTTGGTGAACTCCACGAACACCTCGTCGCGTTCGGTCTTGGCCTGGGGTGCGGCTTCCTGAGTCACGCGGAGCTCCTCTGTGAGTCGTGCGGCGCACGGTCCCTCGCCTCCAGTCGGTCGGACGCCTGTCGAGGGGGCGGGTGTGGTGCGGGCGGAGTGGAACAGCAGCTGGGTGATGGCCATCGCCGAGGACGCTGTCCCGAGAACGATCCTGAGCACCATGATCCGAACGTAGGCCGCCGGGCAGGGCGAGAACTGTAAGCGCGCTCACCGAACCTCCTCCTTCGTCCCCGGCACGATCGAAGGGTGCGAAAAGGTGCCCGCCCCCGCGCGAGCCGATGGCCCGAGCCGGCTCAAGGGGTTATTCGCGATGAAGGGACGCGGCCGGCCCGGGCGGGCGTGGCCACCACCCGGGTGACGCCGGCGACGTGGCGGCACCAGCACCCCCGTCGCCCCGGGATACGCATATCCGAGATCCCCGGGCACGTCTGATCGAGGAGGCCCTCATGGCGCGGGAACAGGCAGTCGACGTTGTGGTGATCGGAATGGGGGTGGGCGGTGAGCATGTCGCCGAGCGGCTGGCCGAGGAAGGCCTTGACGTGGTAGGGGTGGAGGTGGAACTCGTCGGCGGCGAATGCCCGTACTGGGCGTGCATCCCCAGCAAGATGATGATTCGCGCCGGGAACCTCCTGGCCGAGGCCCGGCGGGTCCCCGGCATGGCCGGCGAGACCCGGGTCCACGCGGACTTCGCGCCGGTCGCCGCCCGGATCAGGGACGAGGCCACGGACGACTGGGACGACCAGGTCGCCGTCGACCGGTTCACCCGCAAGGGCGGCCACTTCGTGCGCGGCCGTGCCCGACTGGCCGGCCCCGGCCGCGTGGAGGCCGACGGCCAGGCATTCTCCGTACGGCGCGGGGTGGTGCTGGCCACCGGCAGCCGCCCGCAGATCCCGCCGGTGCCGGGTCTGGCGGATGTGCCGTACTGGACGAACCGGCAGGCCGTCTCCGCCAAGGAGCCGCCCGCATCGCTGCTGGTGCTCGGCGGCGGCGCCATCGGCGTCGAACTGGCGCAGGCCTTCGCCCGCTTCGGCACCGCCGTGACCGTCGTGGAGGCGATGGAGCGGCTGCTGCCCGCGGACGAGCCCGAGGCCGGCGAGCTGCTCCACGAGGTGCTGCAGGAGGAGGGCGTCACCGTACGCGTCGGAGCGCGTGCCACCGGGGTCCGTCACGCGGACGACGTGTTCCGGCTGACGCTCGACGGCGGGGAAGAGGTCACCGGACAGCGTCTGCTGGTGGCCACCGGTCGCCGACCCGATCTGAGCGGGCTCGGCCTCGAAACCATCGGTCTCGACCCCGCTGCCCGCGCGCTGGCCGTGGACGCACAGATGCGGGCCGCCGACGGCCTGTGGGGTGTCGGCGACCTCACCGGACGGGGACTGTTCACGCACGTGGCGATGTACCAGGCCGAGATCGCCGTACGCGACATCCTCGGCCGACCGGGCCCGGACGCCGACTACCGAGCCCTGCCCCGCGTCACCTTCACCGATCCTGAGGTCGGCTCCGTCGGGCTGAGCGAACAGGCGGCCCGCGAGCAGGGACTGGCGGTGCGGACCGGCACCGCACGAGTGCCCTCGTCGGCGCGCGGCTGGATCCACAAGGCCGGCAACCACGGCCTGATCAAACTGGTCGAGGACATCGACCGGGGCGTCCTCGTCGGCGCCACCTCCGCCGGACCGACGGGCGGGGAGGTCCTGTACGGGCTGGCCGTCGCCGTCCAGAACCAGATCCCCGTCGACCGGCTCCGCCACATGATCTACGCCTACCCCACCTTCCACCGCGGAGTCGAGGACGCCCTCGCCGACCTGCGCCACGACAACTGACGAGGCCCCGTGGAAAGGGGCATCCGCTCGGGTCCTCGCGGTCGTGGCAGCAACCCGGTGCCCGGCGGAGCCGAACGCAGCGCCCGGATCAGGCCGCCTTCGCCCGTCGTTCGGCCTCCTGGCGGATCGCCGCCAGGGACGTGGCGACGGTGGCCTCCCACCGTGGGGCGACCAGGCCGCCCCACCACTCGCCGGCTCGCCACAGGTCCGTGGCGAGCTCTCCCTCGTACACCAGGCGCGTGCCCGGCCCGCGCTCGGTGAGGACGAACGACTCGGCGACGGTCGGGACCGGCCCGCGCACGAGGCGGAAATCGACCCTTTCCGGGCGGGTGAATCGCACCGTCTCCGTCGTCGTCGCGGTCAGCCGCCCGCCCGCGACCGGAGTGCGATGGGCGGCGAGCACCATGTCGGTGCCCCGCTCAAGGACCTGGACCTTCTCCCGCATGGCCCGTGTGGCCCGGCCCAGATACGGCTGGGCGACGACGTCGAACACCACCTCGCGTGGCGCGGCGACATCAACGGTCTGCGGTCCCAGCGGCCGGGTGCGCCGGCCGACACCCACGTCCAGGGGCAGTGCCCCGGTCACCAGCCCCAGATACCCCGCCGCGGCTCCCGCACCCGCCACTGCCGCTGACGCCAGAGCACCGATCCACACCATCGCCGAGACCTCTCCACGCGTCCGTCGCTTCACTCCTCCGACGCTAGGGCCGCCAGCCCCCGCGTTCAGTGAGCGCGCTCACCGTCCTCCCCACGCGTCGGCCCCTAACCTGAGCGCCATCACGATCCGGAGGAAGGAGAAGCGTGCAGCCCGTAGCCGAGATGACCGACAGCCGAGCCGCCACGAACGCGCTTCTGAGGGAACTGCGCGAAGGGCGCCCCGCCTCGGCAGCCCTCGTACGCTTCCTCGACCAGGCTGCGCGTCGGTCGCTGCACCAGGCCGTGCGCCGTCCGCGGGCCCTGGCCGAGCTCACGGCCCTGCACGCAGCCCTGTACGCGCTGGCCGCCGGCAGGCGGCCCGGACGGGGCTGGGTGGCGACCAGCTGGGGACTTTCCGTCCTGCACCTGGGGCTCCTGGAGCACCGCACCCGCCTGGCCACCGCAGACGTACTCACGCTGCTCCGCGCCAACCTCCCCGCCCTGCCCGGCGGATCCGGCCGCGCCTCCGGAATGCTTGCGATCGGCCTCGATCTCGCCGACGGACGCCTGGCCCGCCGCCAGAGCACGGTCACCCCGTTCGGCGACTACGCGGACACCTTCGCCGACGCCGCCTACTGGATGTGGCTCACCCTGCGCCACGAGCCGAGTCGCACCGTACGAGCGGCGGCGGCCGCAGCCTGGGCGGTTCCCGTTGTCACCCTCACCGGCGTCGCCGTGCGGCGCGGCACGATGCCCGAGCGGCCACGCCCCGTCCTGCTGCGGCCGGCCGCCGCCCTCCAGGCCGTGGTCGCCGTCCGGCACCTCACCCGCCGCTGACTGTGCCGTCGACCGTCACTTCCCGCCGTCAGCGGGAACGCCGGACTCCGCAGTGCCCTCCACGCGCACGCCCTGCCAGAACGCCACATGGTCCTTGATCCTCCGGGCGAGCGGGCTCGGCTTGGGGTAGTACCAGGCGGCGTTCGGATTCGTCCGCCCATCGACCTCAAGGCTGTAGTAGTGGGCCACCCCCTTCCAGAAACACAGCGACCTGGACCTGCTCGCCCTGACGTACTGCCGGTCGAGCGACTCGGGCGGGAAGTAGTGATTGCCCTCCACGATCACCGTGCGCGGGGCCTCCGCGATCACCCTGCCGTTCCACACCGCACGCAGCATGGCCATGCTCCTCACCGTGAACGGGGCGGAAAGCCCCGGATGGCTTCACGCTAGGCAGGCCCGCCCGGCCTCTTCAGTGAGGACGCTCACCTTTGATACCGCCCGTGGACGCCGTGAGGATCCCGCCACACCTCGGCATCGGTGCGTGCAGTCGGCCGCCTCCGTCACGGTGGCCCGCTCCGCCGGCACCCGGAGCACCGCCCGGCGCTCCAGAGGCTGAAGAAGATCGCTTCCCGGCTGACTGGGGATCGTTTCCCCCGGCACTGCACCGATGGCACTCGTAACGGGTTGGTGTTCGAGCGGCTGCGCACGGCAGAGTGGCGTGGTCAGTGAGCTGTGGGCATGCGTCCTGACGAGGCGGATGGATCCACGCCGGCGCCGCGGCCGAGTGCCGCCTGATCTTCCGGGGGCATGGTGAACGAACGGGACGTCTTGCTCAATGAACTCGCGCAGGGGCTGCGCCCCATGTCCGAGGGCATCGAGTGGTTCGACGGCCTCGGCCCGGAAGACGAGTCCGTGGTGCTCCTATCCCTGCGTCATCACTGTGTCCAGGCGCGCGCTGTCGCCGGGGATGCGCCAGAGAGCATCCGCCGGGCTGGGCTGCGCCCGACGCATACGCCGGCGGTGCTGATCTCACGGGGCCGGATCGACGAGCAACTGGGAAAGATCGCCGGTCTCAGGCCCCGCGACGAACGCCGCAAGGCATTCAGGCTGCTGATCGCGGTGCTCACGGTCGCCGACGCGCGACGCCGCGAGCTCTACTGCTCCGGCGGTTGCGCTCACTGGTGGCACCACCTGTCTGCCGCTGAATGACTGCTCACAACCTGCTTCCTCCCTCACGAAGATCGTTTCCCGTCCCGCGGCGGCATGTTTCTGGCGGAGAGGGTGAGGCGGTGGCGCGTGAGGTCGACTTCGAGGATCCGTACGCTGATCTCGTCGCCCTCGCTCACGATCTGGCCGGGGTCCTCGACGGGCTCGTCACCGAACTCGGTGTTGTGCACGAGGCCTTCGACTCCGTCGGCGATGCGGACGAAGGCTCCGAACGGGATCAGCTTGGTGACCCTGCCGGTCGTGACAAGGCCTGCTTGGTCGGCGAAGGGAGCGAGCGGGTTCTCCTGGAGTGCCTTCAGTGACAGCTGGACCTGTCCACGCCGGGTGTCGACGTCGATGATCTCGCCCATGACCCGTTGGCCGGCCGTGACGGCATCTGCGGGGTGGTCGATCCGCAGCCAGCTCAGTTCAGGGCCTCTGATGAACCCGGTGCACAGATCGGCGGGTTCGCCGTCGAGGTTCACGAACACACCGAAGTTGTGGACGCTCTGCACCTGACCTTGGTGTGTTGCGCCACGCGTAAGGCCAAGAAGGAACGCTCGCAGAGCCGGGTCCTCACACGCTGAGGCGGAGGCCCAGACGCACTCCTGCTGCCGGTCGACGGCTATCACTTCGAAGGTGAGCCGCTGTCCCTTGCTCACGACTTCGGACGGATGCCCGATCGCCTTCCGGGTCAGATCGCCACGGGGGATATGACCCACTGCTCGACCGGAACCGGAGAACCCGTCCAGTTCGACGAGCACCTCCCGGTCTTCGACGCTGATGACGCGGCCGGTGCGGACTTCGCCGGCCCGCAGCGTGTTCAGAAAGCTCTTCAATGCCTCGCTCGACTGGGGTTCGGTCACGTTCATGACCCTACGACGCGGACCACTCCTCAGTGGGGATGCAGCCTTCAGAGAGGTCACAGCAGCGCTCGGCCCAGGTGGAGGCGACCAACACCGGCCTGCTCAGGACTACGTCCCCGGCGCGTTGGGTGCGGAGGACGAGGCCGAGCGTCTCGGAGCCTGGGTCTGCGTGCTGGGAGTACCGCAGGTCGTGGCCGTTCGTGGAGGTGTACTCGGCGAAGGCGTCCTCGAGCTCAGATGGGACGCGGCCGACGAGCCGCAGTCCGTCCAAGGTGACTTGTGGACCGCGAAGTGCGTTCACGGCGACACAAGCCAGGCGGCCGACGTCGTAGTAAGCCGTCACCGCCGGCGCGATTGCTGCACCGACGAGGGAGAACTCCGCACTCTCAACAGGGCTGCCATAGCCGCCACGAGTGGTGAGAGGGCTCAATACGTCTGCGATCGCAGCGGCCGCTTCGTTGTGCGACATGCCGAACTTCAGCGGCCCGACGCCCACGCCAGGGAGCATCTCCCACTGAACGCGGTCAGCCTCGTCGACAACCCTCCAGACGCCCACCTTCCACACCACCTCACCCTGATCGCTCAGCCGCCTACGAGGCAGTCAGATTATCTACTCCCTCCGCGCCCAGAAGGCCCAGTGAGGGGCACCGGTGATCAGGCGCGCGGAGAAGAAGGTGCGGAGGTGCAAGGTGCTTCCCAACGGGCGTGCGGGGAACGCGGTTGGGCCATCCAGACGGCCAAACGCTTGCCCTGCCAACAGTCCGTTCGGTGTCCGAGGTCGCCGCCCCGCGTGTCTGTCGCGGTACTTGACCGGCCGCCCGGCCGCGCCGAGGATCTCGAGCCATGGAACGACGACTGCTCACCCGTACCGTCGACGGTGTCCTGCGCATGAGCGCCCAGCGCGTACCCGACCGGACCGCCCTGCGCTACGCCGACCGCGCCTGGACCTACGCCGAGCTCGACGCCGCCGTCACCACGGCGGCCGCCGTGCTGCGGGAGCGGTGGGGCCTGCGGGAGTACGACCGCGTGGCGACGTACGCCCACAACTCCGACGCCTATCTGATCGCGTTCCTCGCCTGCGCCCGCGCCGGCCTCGTGCACGTGCCGGTCAACCACCACCTCACCGGTGACGACCTCGGCTACATCCTGCGCCAGTCGGGCAGTTCACTCGTCCTCGCCGATCCGGCACTCGCCGACCGCGTCCCCGGCGACCTCCCCGTACGGGCCCTGCGGGACACCGAGGACTCGCTGCTCACAGCGCTCGCCGAGCCGGAGCCGTACGACACGGACCACGACGCGCGCGATCTCGTCCAGCTGCTCTACACCTCGGGCACCACCGCGCTGCCCAAGGGCGCGATGATGACCCACCGGGCCCTGGTCCACGAGTACGCGAGCGCGATCGACGCCCTCGGCCTGCACGAGGACGACCGCCCGGTGCACTCGCTGCCGCTCTACCACTCGGCGCAGATGCATGTCTTCCTGCTGCCCTACCTCGCGGTCGGGGCCGAGAGCACCATCGTCGACGGGCCCGACCCGGCCGTCCTCTTCGACCTGATCGAAGCAGGCCGCTGCGACAGCCTGTTCGCGCCGCCCACCGTCTGGATCGCCCTGGCCAACCACCCCGAGTTCGCCACCCGTGACCTCTCCGCCCTCCGCAAGGCCTACTACGGCGCCTCGATCATGCCCGTGCCCGTCCTGGAGGGCCTGCGCGCCCGGCTGCCCGGTCTGCGCTTCTACAACTGCTTCGGACAGTCCGAGATCGGCCCGCTCGCCACCGTCCTCGGCCCCGACGAGCACGAGGGCCGCATGGACTCCTGCGGCCGGCCGGTCCGTCACGTCGAGGCGCGGATCGCCGACGAGGACGGCAAGGACGTGCCCGACGGCACGGCAGGCGAAGTCGTCTACCGCTCACCGCAGTTGTGCGAGGGCTACTGGGACAAGCCCGAGGAGACCGCGGCGGCCTTCCGCGACGGCTGGTTCCGCTCCGGCGACCTCGCCGTGCGCGACGCCGAGGGCTACTTCACGGTCGTCGACCGGGTCAAGGACGTCATCAACTCCGGCGGCGTGCTCGTCGCCTCCCGCCAGGTCGAGGACGCCCTCTACACCCACCCGGCGGTCGCCGAGACCGCTGTCGTCGGCCTCCCCGACCCGCGCTGGATCGAGGCGGTCACCGCCTTCGTCGTCCCGCGCGCCGAGGCCGGGGTCACCGAGGCCGAACTCCTCGCCCACGCCCGCGAGAAGCTGGCCCACTTCAAGGCCCCGAAGCGGATCGTCCTGGTGGACGCGCTGCCGCGCAACGCGAGCGGGAAGATCCTGAAGCGGGAGCTGCGGGACCGGTTCAGTGCTCCCGGCGCAGGTCCACGATCCGCTTGATCTTGCCGACCGAACGCTCCAGCGTCTCCGGGTCGACCACCTCCACGGCCACCGAGACGCCGATGCCGTCCTTGACCGCCTTCGCGATCGTACGGGCGGCGTCCGCGCGCTGCTCGGGCGAGGCGTCCGGGCGCGCCTCGGCCCGTACCGTGAGGGCGTCCATACGGCCCTCCTTGGTCAGCCGGAGCTGGAAGTGCGGGGCCACGGCGGGGGTGCGGAGGACGATCTCCTCGATCTGCGTGGGGAAGAGGTTGACCCCGCGCAGGATCACCATGTCGTCGCTGCGGCCGGTGATCTTCTGCATGCGCCGGAAGACGCGCGCGGTGCCGGGGAGCAGCCGGGTCAGGTCGCGGGTGCGGTAGCGCACCACCGGCATGGCCTCCTTGGTGAGCGAGGTGAAGACCAACTCGCCCTCCTCGCCGTCCGGCAGCACCTCGCCGGTGAACGGGTCCACGACCTCCGGGTAGAAGTGGTCCTCCCAGATGTGCAGTCCGTCCTTGGTCTCGACGCACTCCTGGGCGACGCCCGGGCCCATGACCTCGGACAGGCCGTAGATGTCCACGGCGTCGATGGCGAAGCGCTCCTCGATCTCGCGGCGCATCTCCTCGGTCCACGGCTCGGCGCCGAAGATGCCGACCTTCAGGGAGGTGCCGCGCGGGTCGACGCCCTGACGCTCGAACTCGTCGAGCAGGGTGAGCATGTAGGAGGGCGTGACCATGATGATCTCGGGCCGGAAGTCCTGGATCAGCTGGACCTGACGGGCGGTCATGCCGCCGGAGGCGGGGATCACCGTACAGCCGAGGCGTTCGGCGCCGTAGTGCGCGCCCAGACCGCCGGTGAACAGGCCGTATCCGTACGCCACATGCACCTTGTGCCCGGGCCGGCCGCCGGCCGCGCGGATCGACCGGGCCACCACGTCCGCCCAGGTGTCGAGGTCGCGCTGGGTGTAGCCGACCACGGTGGGCCGTCCGGTGGTGCCGCTGGAGGCGTGGATGCGGCGGATCTCGGACTGCTCGACCGCGAACATGCCGAAGGGGTACTGGTCGCGCAGATCGGTCTTCGCTGTGAAGGGGAAGCGGGCCAGATCGGCGAGGGAGCGGCAGTCCTCCGGCCGTACCCCCGCCTTGTCGAACGACTGCCGGTAGAAAGGCACGTTGTCGTAGGCATGGCGCAGGGTCGCGCGCAGCCGCTCCAGCTGGAGGGCCGCCAGCTCGTCGCGTCCGAGCCGCTCGCCGGCGTCCAGCAGATCCGTCATGCCGCCACTCCCTCGCCTCACACCGCATCGCCTCACACCGCATCGCCTCACATCGGATCGCCTCAGGCCGCGCGCGCCTCACGCGCCACGCCGCACCTTGTGCGCCACCTCGACCACGCCACCACGCCACCGCACCGCACGCCGTAAACCGGACGACCGATCATTCGGTAGCTGTGTGCTGCATCAGTAAAACCGGCCACACCCCGGGCTTGGCAAGAGGTCGGGCCCGGAATTCTGCACTCGGTCGTCCGACTGGCCCGGCGATGGTCACCGGAGTCACCTTTCCGCAGGTCACGCGGGTCGGGTCAAGATCACACATTCGGGTGCGATTACGCCGCGGAGCGCGGATACGGCGCGGCGCGGGGGAAAACGGACCCCAAGATGAAGTCCGTCCGGCTCCCCTCCCCAGCCCCGGACGAAATGGACCCACGACCACCATGCCTGTCCTGTGCCGTCCCGCCGTCGCCGTGCCCGAACACGTGATCACGCAGGAGGAGACCCTCGACCTGGCCCGCACGCTCCACACGGACCACGCGTCGCTGCCGCTCGTCCTCCGGCTGATCCGCAACACAGGCGTGGCCCGACGGCATCTGGTCCAGCCCATCGAACGGACGCTCGCGCACCCGGGCTTCGAGGCCCGTAACGCGCGCTACGAGACCGAGGCCAAGGCGCGGGTCCCCGCCGTCGTCGCCGAGGCCCTCGGCCACGCCGGGCTCGGACCGCGCGACATCGACCTCATCGTCTACGTGTCCTGCACGGGCTTCATGATGCCCTCGCTCACCGCGTGGATGATCAACAACCTGGGCTTCCGCAGCGACACTCGCCAGATGCCCATCGCCCAGCTCGGCTGTGCCGCCGGCGGAGCGGCGATCAACCGCGCCCACGACTTCTGCTCCGCCTACCCCGGCGCCAACGTCCTCGTCGTGGCCTGCGAGTTCTGCTCGCTCTGCTACCAGCCCACCGATCTCACCACCGGCAATCTGCTCTCGAACGGGCTCTTCGGCGACGCCGTTGCCGCCGCCGTCGTACGGGGCTCCGGCGGCACCGGAGTCACCGGGGTCACCGGCATCCGGCTCGAACGCAACGGCTCCTACCTCGTCCCGGGCAGCGAGGACTGGATCGCCTACAAGGTCCGCGAGACCGGCTTCCACTTCATGCTCGACAAGCGGGTCCCCGGCACCATGGAGCAACTCGCCCCCGCCCTCGTCGAACTCGCCGCCCGGCACGGCCGCGACGCCGGCCGCCAGGACTTCTACCTCGTCCACGCCGGCGGCCCGCGCATCCTCGACGACCTCGGCAAGCACCTGGGCGTGCCCGCCGACATGTTCCGCTTCAGCCGGGCGACGCTGACCGAGTACGGCAACATCGCCAGCGCCGTCGTCCTCGACGCGCTGCGCCGCCTCTTCGAGGAGGGCGGACCCGCCCCCGGCGCCACCGGCATCCTGGCCGGCTTCGGCCCCGGCATCACCGCCGAGATCTCCCTCGGCAGCTGGACCGGCCCGCGGCCCAGGGACGCGGCCTGCGCGGACGACGGGGCGGTGGCCCGTCACGGGGCGGGTGCCCACCGGGCCCCGGCGTCCGTGGCCGCCGGCGGCCACCGCGTCCCGGCGCCGTACGCGGCCGTCGCGCACCAGGCCTCGGCGCCGACTGCCGCCGGGGCTCCAGGCGCCCCGGCGGTGCCGGCCGTCGCCGCCCCGAGCACCCCGGTGCTGCCCGTCCCCACGACCACGGCGGTGGCCCGATGACGACGACCACGACCCCCCGCACCAGCGACGAGCCGCACGTCCACTTCTGGGCCGTCCCCGACCTCACCGGGCTCGACTTCGACCCGCTCCTCGCCAAGCTCCTCCACGAGGACCCCGTCACCCGGGTACGCCTCCCGCACGGCGAGGGCCACGCCTGGCTCGTCACCCGCTACGAGGACGTCAAGTTCGTCTCCGTGGACCCTCGGTTCAGCCGCCAGGCCGTCTACGGACGCTCCATCACCCGGCTCGCGCCTCACTTCATCCCCATGGAAGGCGCCGTCGGCTTCGCCGACCCGCCGGACCACACCCGGATGCGCCGGGTCGTCGCGCGCGCCTTCGGCGCCCGGGCCCTGCGCACCCTGCGCGACCACGCCCAGGACGTCATGGACCGGCTGCTCGACCGGCTGGAGCGGCACGGGCCGCCCGCCGACCTGATGGCCCTGGTCAACCGGCCCTTCCCGCTCGCCATGGTCAGCGAACTGATGGGCGTCCCCGAGGGCGACCAGCCCCTCATGGCCCTCTGGTCCGACACCATCATCTCGGCCGGCGCGGGCCGCGAAGCCAGCGAGAAGGCCAAGGCCGAGATGGCCCGCTACTTCACCGAACTCATCGGCCGCAGCCACGGCACCGGCAAGGAGTTCCTCGCCGCCGTCCTCGCCGACGCGATCGACGAGGACACCCTGGACGAGCACGAGGCCGTCGGCCTCGCCGTGCTCATCCAGATCGGCGGCGCCCACGCCGTACGCAACAACAGCGCCAACATGGTCTACGCGCTGCTCACCCACCCCGACCACCTGGCCCGGCTGCGCGCCGAACCCGGCCTCCTCCCGCGGGCCGTCGACGAGCTCCTGCGCTACATCCCGCACCGCAACGCCGTGGGCCTCTCCCGGATCGCCCTGGAGGACGTCGAGGTCCGCGGGACGATCATCCCGGCCGGCGACCCCGTCTACGTCTCGTACCTCACGGCCAACCGCGACCCCGAGGTCTTCGCGGACCCGGAGGAACTCGACTTCGACCGCGGCTACAACCCGCACGTCGCCTTCGGCCACGGCCCGCACTACTGCCCCGGCTCCGCACTCGCCCGCATCGAGTCCGAGATCCTGATCGACACCCTGTGGACCCGCTTCCCCGACCTCAGACTCGCCGTCCCCGAGGACGAGATCCGCTGGCAGCGCGGCGCCCTCATCCGCGGCCCCGAGACCCTGCCCGTCACCTGGTGAGAGGACCGAACCGACGATGACCCCCACCGGCCTCATCGTGCCCCCGGGGCACGGCAGGACCCTCGCCACCCCGGCCCAGCACGTCACCTTCAAGGTCACCGGCGAGCACACCGTCACCGCGTCCACCTTCGAAGTCGCCGTCCCACCCGGCTTCGACGTCGGCGCCCACACCCACGGGCGTGCCGAGGAGCTGTTCTACCTCCTCGACGGCGAGCTGGAGGTGCTCGCCTTCGAACCCGAGGTGCGCACCGCCGACAGCTGGCGCGGCTGGCGCTCCGCCGACGGCCGGCGGGCCGTCCGGGCCACCCCCGGCACGCTCATGCTCGTACCGCCCGGCTGCCCGCACGCCTTCGCCAACGTGGGCGGCCGCCCGGCCAGGATGCTCTTCCAGGTCGCGCCGCCCACGTACCACGAGACGTACTTCGAGGAGCTCATGGGGATCCTCGGCGCGGCCGAGGGCGGCGAGGTCGACCACGCCGCCGTCGAACGGCTCCGGATCCGCTACGACATCGAGCAGATCACCCCCCTCCGGCACGACGCCGGAGCCCTGCCGGAGGCCGCGCCCACGCCATGACCACCAGCCCGCACCACGGCCCGCACCACGCCTCGCACGCGTCGCACCACGGCCCGGTCGTCCACGACTGGGCCGTGGCGTCGCTGCCCGGCACCGACTTCGACCCGGTGCCGCACCGCCTCCTCCACGAAGAGCCCGTCGCCCGCGTACGCCTCCCGTACGGCGAGGGCCACGCCTGGCTCGTCACCCGCTACGAGGACGTCAGGCTGATCGGCGCCGACCCCCGGATGAGCCGCGCGCTCACCGTCGGCCGGCCCCTGCCCAGCACCACCCCGCACACCCTCGCCCCGGCCGGCGGCGTCGGCCGCGCCGACCCGCCCGACCACACCAGGCTGCGCCGGCTCATCGCCCCCACCTTCGGCCGCCGTCGCATCGCCGCCCTGCGCGCCCACACCGAGCGGCGCGCCGAGACCCTCGCCCTGGACCTCCTGGAGACCGGCCCGCCCACCGACATCGCCGAGAGCTACGTCGGCCCGCTGTCCGCCGCGGTCGTCGCCGAACTCCTCGGCGTCCCCGCCGCCGACCTCGACCGGGTCCAGGACTGGCGCGCCGGGATCCTCTCCCACGACACCACCGCCGACGCCGGGGAGGCCGTCAAGCGGGAGATCGCCGGCTACTTCGCCGACCTCGCCCGGCACCGCGCCGCGCACCCCGCCGACGACCTGATCAGCGAACTCGCCGCGGCCCGCGCCGCCGGCGAGCTCAGCACCCCCGAGCTGGTCTCCATGGCGGTCATGCTCACCCTCAACGGCCTCGACGCCGTCCGCAACATCGTCTCCACCATGGTGTACGTGCTCCTCACCCACCCCGAGCAGACCGCCGAACTGCGCGCCGAACTGCGCGCCGAGATGAGCACCGAGCTGGGCTCCGAGCCGTGCACCGAGCCCGGCCGCCTGTCCGGCGCCGTCGACGAACTCCTGCGCTACATCCCGCAGCGCAACGGCGTCGGCATGCCACGCATCGCCACCGCCGACATCGAGGTCGGCGGCGTCACCGTCCGGGCCGGCGAGGCCGTCCACGTCTTCTACCCCGCCGCCAACCGCGACCCCGCCGTCTTCACCGACCCCGACCGGCTCGACCTCACCCGCGCCGAGGCCCCGCACCTCGCGTTCGGCCACGGCGCCCACTACTGCGCCGGCGCCCAACTCGCCCGCATGGAGGCCGAGGTCATGCTCGGCACCCTGCTCAGGCGGTTCCCCGGCCTCGCGCTCGCCGCCCCGCCCGAGCACATCGCCTGGCGCACCGGCACCGTCAACCGGGGCCCGGAGACCCTCCCCGTCACCTGGTAAACCACTGGCACCGCGGCCCCGCCGATGCTGGGGTGGGGCCATGGACCTCGCCGCCCTCCGCACCCTCCACGACCAGCAGCTCCGCCTCGGCGCCCGCCCCGACGGGCCCGGCGCCCGGGTGGAGCGGGACGGACCGGTCGTCCGCCAGACCGGACCCGCGCACGGCTGGAACGGCGTCTTCTGGTCCGGGCTGACCCCCGACGACGCCGACGCGGCCATCGCCGCGCAGATCCGCCACTTCCGCGCCGCCGGCCGCACGTTCGAATGGAAGCTGTACGGCCACGACGGCCCGGCCGACCTCGCCGACCGCCTCCTCGCCGCCGGGTTCGTGCCCGACGAGCGGGAGACCGTGATGGTCGCCGAGGCCGCCGCCGTATCCGCTCCCGTCGACCTCCCCGACGGCCTCGAACTGCGCCCCGTCACCGACGAGGAAGGGGTACGGATGGTGGTCCAGGTGCACGACCGGGCCTTCGGCGGCGACTCCTCGCGGCTGGGCCGCCGCCTCCTCGACCAGCTCGCCGAAGCGCCCGGCACCGTCACCGCGGTCGTCGCCCTCGCCGACGGCGAACCCGTCAGTGCCGCCCGCCTCGAACTCCCGCCGGGCACGGACTTCGCCGGACTGTACGGGGGCGGCACCGTCGAGGCCTGGCGCGGCCGCGGCCTCTACCGCGCCCTGGTCGCCCACCGCGCCCGGATCGCCGCCGCCCGCGGCTACCGCCACCTCCAGGTCGACGCCGCCGACACCAGCCGCCCGATCCTCGCCCGGCTCGGCTTCGCCGAGCTGACCACCACGACGCCGTACGTGTACGCGATCGAGTGAGGCGTACGGGACTCAGCGCGCCCAGTGCGCGGGACGCTCGAAGCCCTCCGGGAGGCGGGTGGCGGCGTCGCCGCGCGCCGCGTTGAGCTGGGGCTGGGTGAGGAACAGGGCCCCGGTCAGGTCCGCCCCCGACAGGTCGGCGTCCCGCAGGTCCGCGCCGATCAGATCGGTCAGCGACAGATCGGCCCCGGTCAGATCGGCCGCGATCAGCAGCGCCCCGCGCAGGTCCGCGCCCCGTAGCCGCGCCCCGCGCAGCCGCTTCCCGACGAGGTCGGCGCCCCGCCGGTCCTTGGGCTTCCCGCCGGCCGCCGCGCGCACCAGGGCGCTGCTCCGCAGAAGCAGCGGGTTCACCTCGGCGCGTACGGGGGCGACGTCCAGCTTCTCCAGGGTGGCGGCGTCCGCCGCGGTCAGCTCGGTCACCCGGGCGAGCGCCCGGTCGAGCTCGGCGTGCAGCGGGCGGGTGGCGGCCAGGCCGCGCGCCTCGGTGAGGTAGCGAAGCAGCTCGTACAGCTGGCGCACCACCGGGAACACCTCGTACATCTGCCGCGCGGTCCGCGGAGCCTCGCGCCAGGACACCCCGCCGTAGACGACCTGGGAGACATGCTGGCCGGCCCCGAAGCAGTCGTAGACCGTGCAGCCGGGGAAACCGGAGTCCCGCAGCCGGGTGTGGATGCCGCAGCGGAAGTCGTCCTGGAGGTTGCGGCAGGGCTCGCCCGAGGCCTTGTTCACGGCGAAGTCGTGGGACTTCGCGAAGGGCAGGGCGACACAGCACAGGCCGAAGCAGTTCACGCAGTCCCCGCGCAGCTCGTCGGGGTGCGGCACGGCCGGGCGGGTCTGGGACACGGGAAGACGGCTTCCTTCGCAGGTGGGGCGGGCCTCCCACCGTATCGCGCCCCAGGGCCTGTCCGGCGGACCAGGGGCCCGGCCCCGGTCCGCCGGACAGGCCCCCGCGAAACACGGTTGCCGCGCCCGGCGCCCGCCGCCCATGATCATGACCATGCCTCAGTTCACGACGTACGACGGAACCGTCCTCGCCTACCGCGCCCTGGGCACCGGGGAACCGCTCGTCGTGCTGCCCGGCGGACCCATGCGCGACGCGCGCTACCTCGGCGACCTCGGCGGTCTGGCCGCCCACCGCACCCTGATCGTGCCCGACCAGCGCGGGGTCGGCGCGAGCGCGACCCCCGCCGACCCGGCGAGCCACCGCTGCGACCGGCAGGTCGGCGACGTCGAGGCGCTGCGCGCCCATCTCGGCCTGGAGCGGATGGACCTGCTCGGGCACTCCGCGGGCGGCGCCCTCGCCACCCTGTACGCCGCCGCGCACCCCGGCCGGATCCGCTCGCTCGTCCTGGTCACCGGCGGCACACGGGCGGTCGGCATCGAGATCTCCGACGAGGAGTGGGACTCCGCCGCCGAGGTCTTCGCGGACCAGGACTGGTACCCGGAGGCGCGGGCCGCCCTGGAGGGCGTCGGACCCGACACCCCGCTGCCCGAGGTGTCGGAGATCGCCATGCCCTTCGCGTACGGGCGCTGGGACGAGGCCGCCCGGGCGCACGCGGCCGGCAGCGCCACCGAGATGAACTGGGCCGCCGCCGAGGCCTTCCACGCGCCCGGCGCCTTCGATCCCGAGGCCACCCGGGCCGCGCTGCGCGAGCTGACCGCCCCCGTCCTCGTCCTCGCGGGCGAGTACGACGCGGGCCCCGGCCCGGCCCGGGCCGCCGAGCTCGCCGCCTGCTTCCCGCGCGCCGAGCTCGTGGTCCAGCCCGGCGCCGGCCACTACCCGTGGATCGACGACGCCGGCGCCTTCGTCCGCCCGGTCGCCGCGTTCCTCGACCCGGAGGTGCGCACCGTCACCGTCGACGGCGTCCGGCTCGCCTACCGCGTCAGCGGCCCCGAGGGCGCGCCGCCGGTGGTCCTGGTGCACGGCCGCGGCGAGAACAGCACCCACTGGGCCGAGATCGCGGCCGGACTCGCCACCGACCGGCGGGTGTACGCGCTCGACCTGCGCGGCCACGGGCTCAGCGACTGGCCCGGGCACTACGGCTTCGATGTCTTCCGCGACGAGCTGAGCGGCTTCCTGAAGGCCCTCGGCCTGACCCGTCCCGCCGTCGTGGGGCACTCGATGGGCGGCGCGGCCGTGTACCTCCTGGCCCAGCGCGAGACGGAGCTGATGGACCGGCTCGTCCTGGAGGACACGCCGGTCTTCTTCCCGCTCGATCCGCCGCGCGGCTTCGTGGAACGCCCGGACGGGCCGCTCGGTTTCGACTGGGCGGTGGTCGCCGCGACCGACGCGCAGCTGAACGAGCCCGACCCGGCCTGGCGCACGGAACTCCCCGAGATCTCCCGCCCCACCCTGATCGTCGCCGGCGGCAAGGGCAGCCATCTGCCGCAGGAGCAGCTGACCTGGATGGCGGAGGAGATCCAGGACGCCCGGCTCGTCACCATCAAGGCCGGGCATCTGATCCACGAGAAGCGGCCGCGGCAGTTCCTGGAGGCGTTGCGGGAGTTCGGCGTCTGAGGGTACGAGCCGGGCTCAGGTCCGGCCGGCCGCGTCCGCCCGCGCCGCCACCGACCGGGCCCAGCGGTAGTCCGCCTTGCCGCTGGGGGAGCGCTGGATGGTGTCGGCGAGCACGAGCTGGCGCGGCACCTTGTATCCGGCGAGCCGGGTGCGGCAGTGGTCCTGGAGCGCGGCCAGTTCCAACGGGGCCGCCCCGTCGCGGAGTTGGACGACGGCCGCGACATGGCTGCCCCACTTCGCGTCGGGCACGCCGGCGACCAGCGCGTCGTACACGTCCGGGTGGGACTTCAGCGCCTGCTCGACCTCCTCCGGATAGACCTTCTCGCCACCGGTGTTGATGCACTGCGAGCCGCGGCCGAGGACGGTGACGATGCCCTCCGCGTCGACGGTCGCCATGTCGCCGAGCAGCACCCAGCGTTCGTCGCCCTTGCGGAAGAAGGTCTCGGCGGTCTTCGCCGGGTCGTTGTAGTAACCGAGCGGCACATGGCCGCGCTGCGCGAGCCGGCCGACCTCGCCGACGGGTACCGGCTCGTGGGTGGCCGGGTCGACCACCTGGGTGCGCTCGTTGACGTGCAGCCGGAAACCCTTGTCGGGGCCGGAGTCGTCGGTGGCCCGCCCGTTCGAACCCGACTCGGACGAACCGAAGTTGTTGAGCAGGAGCACGTTCGGCGCGAGCGCCCGGAACTGGTCGCGCACGGTGTCCGACATGATCGCGCCGGAGGACGAGAGGCTGAAGAGGGAGGAGAGATCCGTGCCCTTGAGCGGCCCGTGCAGCGCGTCGATCAGCGGGCGCAGCATCGCGTCCCCGACCAGGGACACGCTGGACACCCTCTCCTTCTCGATGGTGCGCAGCACCTCCTCGGGCACGTACTTGCGGTGGAGCACCACCCGCTGCCCGTAGTGGAAGGCGATGAACGAGGTGAGGGTGGAGGTGCCGTGCATCAGCGGGGGAGTGGGGAAGAAGGTGATCCCCGCGCCGCCCGCCGCGACCCGCTCGGCCAGCTCCTCGGGCCGCTTCACCGGCTCGCCGCTCGGGTCCCCGCCGAACAGGCCCGCGAAGAACAGGTCCTCCTGGCGCCACATCACGCCCTTGGGCATGCCGGTGGTGCCGCCGGTGTAGATGATGAAGAGGTCGTCTGCCGAGCGCGGCGCGAAGCCGCGCTCCGGTGAACCGGCCGCTTCGGCCGCCGTGAATGCGAAGCAGTCGAGCACAGGCGAGTCCTCGGGCGGGGTCCCCACCCGCACGAGGTGCCGCAGCTTCTCCGTCTGCGGCAGCGCGCCCGCGACCCGCGCGCCGAACTCGGCGTCGAAGACGAGCGCGGCCAGATCGGCGTCGCGGTAGAGGTAGACCAACTCCTCTTCCACATAACGGTAGTTGACATTGACCGGCACCAACCGGGCCTTGAGGCAGGCGAGCACGGTCTGCAGATACTCGACGCCGTTGTACAGGTGGAGGCCGAGGTGCTCGCCGGGCCGCAGCCCCGCGTCGATCAGGTGGTGGGCGAGCCGGTTGGCGGCGGCGTCCAGCTCGGCATAGGTCAGCCGGCGCTCGGCGCCGGTGCCGGGGTGGTCGACGTACACCAGTGCCTCGCGGTCCGGGACCACGTCGACGACCGATTCGAACAGGTCGGCAAGGTTGTACTCCACCGTTCCTCCTGATCCCTGGCCCGCCGGGTACTAGGCCGGTCATTAGAGCGCCGATGGGCAGAGGTGGGAAGAGGGCGCACAGAAGAATCTGACTATGTGTCAGAAAACTATTGAAGTGGCCTGGAGACTCCTGCAACCTGTTCCAGAAATGGCGACGACGCCGGCGACGGGAGACATCCATGAGCGGCGGAACCGAACATCTCACCGTGCGGCGCGAGGGCGCCACACTCGTCCTCACCCTCAACCGGCCCGAGACGAAGAACGCGCTCTCGCTGCCGATGCTGGTCGGCCTGTACGACGGCTGGCTCGCCGCCGACGCGGACGACACCGTCCGGTCCGTCGTCCTCACCGGCGCCGGCGGCTCGTTCTGCGCCGGTATGGACCTCAAGGCCCTCGCCGGGGCCGGAATGGCGGGCGGCGACCGCTACCGGGACCGGATGAAGGCCGACCCCGACCTGCACTGGAAGGCCATGCTGCGCCACCACCGCCCGCGCAAACCGGTCATCGCCGCCGTCGAGGGCCACTGCGTGGCCGGCGGCACGGAGATCCTCCAGGGCACCGACATCCGGGTCGCAGGCGCCTCCGCCACCTTCGGCCTCTTCGAGGTCCGCCGCGGCCTCTTCCCGATCGGCGGCTCCACCGTCCGGCTGCCCCGCCAGATCCCCCGCACCCACGCCCTCGAAATGCTCCTCACCGGGCGCGCGTACACGGCCGACGAGGCGGCCCGGATCGGGCTGATCGGGCACGTCGTGCCGGACGGGACGGCGCTGGAGGCGGCGCTGGAGATCGCGGAGCGGGTGAACGGGTGCGGGCCGTTGGCGGTGGAGGCGGTGAAGGCGTCGGTGTACGAGACCGCGGAGATGACGGAGGCGGAGGGGCTGGCGGCGGAGCTGAAGCGGGGGTGGCCGATCTTCGCGACGGCGGACGCGAAGGAGGGGGCGACGGCTTTCGCGGAGAAGCGTGCGCCGGTGTATCGCCGGGAGTGATTCTTCCCCACCCCGCCGCAGGCACCCCACCCGCACCCCCTCAAAAAGGAACCCCAGGAGACCCAGATGCTCCGCGCCCCCCTCACCGTCGAGTTCCCCTTCACCCGCTCCCTCGGCCCCGTCAAGTCCGCCTTCCTCACCGGACTGCGCGAGCGCACCCTCCTCGGGGTGCGCACCGAGAGGGGCCGGATCCTCGTCCCGCCCGTCGAGTACGACCCCGAGACCGCCGCCGAACTGCGCGAACTCGTCGCACTCGGCGACACCGGCACCGTCACCACCTGGGCCTGGAACCCCGAGCCGCGCACCGGCCAGCCGCTGGCCACGCCCTTCGCCTGGGTGCTAGTCCGGCCCGACGGTGCGGACACCGCGCTGCTCCACGCGTTGGACGCCCCCGGCCCCGAGGCCGTACGCACCGGTATGCGGGTGCGGATCCGCTGGGCCGCGGAACGAACCGGCGCCATCACCGACATCGCCTGCTTCGAGCCGTACGACGGCAGCCCCGAGGACTCCCGGCCCCGCCCCCACGACGGCGTGTTCGAAGAGCCCGTCACCGGCATCGTCACCCCCGCCCGGCTCGACTACGACTACACCCCCGGCCGCGCCCAGACCGCCTGGCTGGAGTCCCTCGCCGAGCGGCGCACCGTCGGCGAGCGCTGCCCCTCCTGCGCCAAGGTGTACGTGCCGCCCCGCGGCGCCTGCCCCACCTGTGGCGTCGCGACCACCGAACGCGTCGAGGTCGGGCCCCGCGGCACCGTCACCACCTTCTGCATCGTCAACATCAAGGCGCGCAACCTCGACATCGAAGTGCCGTACGTCTACGCCCACATCGCCCTCGACGGCGCCGGCCTCGCCCTGCACGGGCGGATCGGGGGCATCCCCTACGACCAGGTCCGGATGGGCCTCAGGGTCGAACCCGTGTGGACCGAGGGCGGCCGGCACCCCGACCACTACCGGCCCAGCGGCGAGCCGGACGCCGCCTACGACACGTACAAGGAGCTGCTGTGAGCGCTGCCCGCCCGGGCCGGGAGGTGGCGATCGTCGCCTTCGCCCAGACCGACCACACCCGCCGCACCGACGAACTCTCCGAGGTCGAGATGGTGATGCCGGTCCTCCACGACGTACTGCGCCAAACCGGTCTGAAGACCTCCGACATCGGCTTCACCTGCTCCGGCTCCTCCGACTACCTCGCCGGCCGCGCGTTCTCCTTCACCATGACCCTCGACGGCGTCGGTGCCTGGCCGCCGATCTCCGAGTCCCACGTCGAGGCCGACGGCGCCTGGGCGCTGTACGAGGCCTGGGTCGAGCTGCTCACCGGCGACGCCGACACGGCGCTCGTCTACGCGTACGGCAAGTCCTCGCCCGGCTCCGTGCGCGACGTGCTCTCGCGCCAGCTCGACCCCTACTACGTCGCCCCGCTGTGGCCCGACTCCGTCGCCCTCGCCGCGCTCCAGGCGCAGGCCCTGATCGACGCCGGTGTCACCGACGAGGCGGAGCTCGCCGCCGTGGCCGCCCGCAGCCGCCGGGACGCCGCCTCCAACCCGCACGCCCAGCTCCCCGGCGCCCGCCCGCAGGGCGCCTACCAGGTCGCGCCGCTGCGCACCGGTGACTGCCCGCCGGTCGGCGACGGCGCCGCCGCCGTGATCCTGGCCGCCGGTGACCGGGCCCGCGAGCTGTGTGCCCGGCCCGCCTGGATCACCGGCATGGACCATCGCATCGAGGCCCACGCGCTCGGCGTCCGCGACCTCACCGACTCGCCCTCCACCCGCCTCGCCGCCGAACGGGCCGGCGCCTACGACCCGGCCGCCGAACGGCCCATCGACACCGCCGAACTCCACGCACCTTTCAGCTCCCAGGAGGTCGTGCTGCGCCAAGCCCTCGGCCTCGGCGACGAGGTGCGCGTCAACCCCTCCGGCGGCGCGCTCGCCGCCAACCCGCTGATGGCCGCCGGGCTGATCCGCATCGGCGAGGCCGCCGCCCGTATCCACCGCGGCGCCTCCGACCGGGCCCTCGCCCACGCCACCTCCGGGCCCTGCCTGCAGCAGAACCTCGTCGCCGTACTCGAAGGGGACTCGCATGAGTAAGGGGACTCGCATGAGCAGGGAACCGGTGGCCGTCGTCGGGATCGGGCAGACCAAGCACGTCGCCGCCCGCCACGACGTCTCCCTCGCCGGGCTCGTCCGCGAGGCCGCGCGGCGCGCGCTCGACGACGCCGAGCTGACCTGGGCGGACATCGACGCCGTCGTCCTCGGCAAGGCCCCCGACTTCTTCGAGGGCGTGATGATGCCGGAGCTGTACCTCGCCGACGCGCTCGGCGCGGTCGGCAAGCCCATGCTCCGGGTCCACACCGCCGGTTCGGTCGGCGGCTCCACCGCCCTGGTCGCCGCCAACCTGGTGGCCGCCCGGGTCCACCGCACCGTCCTCGCCCTCGCGTTCGAGAAGCAGTCCGAGTCCAACGCCATGTGGGGCCTCTCGCTGCCCGTGCCCTTCCAGCAGCCGCTGCTCGCCGGTGCGGGCGGCTTCTTCGCCCCGCACGTGCGCGCGTACATGCGGCGCACCGGCGCCCCCGACACGATCGGCTCACTCGTCGCGTACAAGGACCGTCGCAACGCCCTGAAGAACCCCTACGCGCACCTCCACGAGCACGACATCACCCTGGAGAAGGTGCAGGCGTCGCCGATGCTGTGGGACCCGGTGCGCTACTCCGAGACCTGTCCGTCCTCCGACGGCGCGTGCGCGATGGTGCTCACCGACCGGGCGGGCGCGGCCCGTTCGCCCCGCCCGCCGGCCTGGATGCTCGGCGGCGCGATGCGCAGCGAGCCGACCCTCTTCGCCGGCAAGGACTTCGTCTCCCCTCGGGCCGGCCGGGACTGTGCCGCCAACGTCTACCGGCAGGCCGGGATCACCGACCCGCGCCGCCAGATCGACGCGGTCGAGATGTACGTGCCGTTCTCCTGGTACGAGCCGATGTGGCTGGAGAACCTCGGCTTCGCCGAGGAGGGCGAGGGCTGGAAGCTCACCGAGGCCGGTGTCACCGAACTCGGCGGCGACCTGCCGGTGAACCCCTCCGGCGGTGTGCTGTCCAGCAACCCCATCGGCGCCTCCGGCATGCTCCGCTTCGCCGAGGCGGCCCTCCAGGTGCGCGGGCGGGCCGGCGAGCACCAGGTCGAGGGGGCGCACACGGCGCTCGGACACGCCTACGGAGGGGGCGCACAGTTCTTCTCCATGTGGCTGGTCGGCGACCGGCCGCCCACCTCCTGAGGGGTGTCGGCGGCCTGGGCCGCTCGCTACGCTGAGGCCCGGACCAGGCCGTGTCGGCCTGACCGCGGAGCGTGACGCGGGGAACGCGAGAGGAGCACCGACGTGGCGGACAGCACCATCACCGGCCCCACCAGGCAGCACGGAGGCGACCGGCACGGGCTCGCCCAGCACGGGCGCACGGGACAGGACCTGCCGGAGCTCGATCTGGCGGGGGCCGACTGGCGCTCCGGCAGTCACGGGGTCGGGGACGTCCAGATCGCGTTCGTGGAGGGCTTCATCGCCATGCGCAACGGGCGCCGCCCCGGCGGTCCGTCGATCGTGTTCACCCCCGCCGAGTGGCGCGCGTTCGTGGTGAACGCGCGTGACGGCGAGTTCGATCTGACGTGATGTGACGTGACATGAGAGCAGGGCCCGCCCCCGCGCGGATACCGTGCGCGACGTGCTCGTCAGGCGGGTCGCACGACGGGTCGCAAGACGGGTCGTAAGCCGGGCGAACCCGGCCGCCGGTGAAGATCGTCGGCCAGGTGCGGGCCGGAAGTGAACATCCCCCACAATCCCGCTCCCTGAGGGCGCATCCCGGCGTACGCTGGGCCTTTGGTGGGGCCGTCGCCCCCGGACGCACCCCCCTGTGCGCCGGGCGTGCGCCCCCGGCGTGGGGGTGGACGATGGCAGCACACACGGGCGGACGGGCCGGCCGCGGTTTCGGCCTGTTCGAGCGCGAGGCCGAACTCGCGGCGGCGGAGGAGGCGTTGAACCTCCTCGTCGGGCACGTCACCGACGCGGGACCGCCCGGCGCCCCCGCGGGACCCGCCGCATCCCCCGGCGTGCCCGAGGCCCGTGGCGAGGCCAACGCTGATGCCGTCGGCCGGGCCCGTCCCGGCGAGCGCCCCGACCGCGTCCCGCAGCCCCGGGACGCCCTCGCCGGACCGGCGCTCCGCCTGGTGAAGGGCGCCGACCACGCCGCCAGGCCCACCGACCGTCCGCGCACCACCCCCGAACCCGGGTCCGCAGGCCGCACCGTCCGCCAGGGCGGTGTCCTCGCCTTCGCCGCGCCCGCCGGGCTCGGCAAGACCACCCTGCTCGCCGAGATCCGCCGCCGTGCCGCCGCCAAGGGCTGCACGGTGCTGTCCGCCCGCGGCGGCGACCAGGAACAGCGGGTCGCCTTCCACGTCGCCCGCCAGCTCCTCCAGCCCCAGCTCGCCGCCGCCTCCCGCACCGAACTGAGGGAGCGCCTCGGCAGCTGGTACGACATCGTCGGCCCCGCCCTCGGCCTGTGCACCGCCGCCGAGGGCTCCCCGCCCGACCCGCAGGGTCTGCGCGACGGACTCGACTGGGTGCTCACCCACCTCGCCGTCCGCCGTGCCCCGCTCGTCGTCGTCCTCGACGACGCCCACTGGGCCGACCCCGAGTCCCTCGGCTGGCTCTCCGCCTTCTCGCCGCGCGCCGAGGAACTCCCCATGCTCCTCGTCGTCGCCTACCGGCCCGACGAACTCCCGGACACCGGCGAGGAGTTCACCGGCCGCCGGTCCGGTCAGCGCCCGCTCGGCCTGGAACCCCTCACCTCCGGCGCCATCGCCCGCCTGGTCCGCGACCGGGTCGGCGCCCACGCCGAGGACGAGTTCTGCCAGGAGTGCTGGGAGGTCACCTCCGGCAACCCCTTCGAGGCCGTCGAGCTCGCCGCCCGCATCCGCGACCGCGGTCTGGAACCCACCGCCGACCGCGCCCACGCCCTGCGCGACCTCGCCGCCGCCGTCAAGGGCAGCGGACTCATCGCCCAGATCGAACGCCTCGGCACCGCCACCGTCCGCCTCGCCTGGGCCTGCGCGGTCCTCGGCACCGAGATCTCCCCGCAGCTCGCGGGTGCCGTCGCCGCACTCGGCGGCGAGGACGTCGCCCGCAGCGCCACCCTGCTGCGCGGCGCCCGTGTCCTCGCCGAACCCGTCGACCCGGAGTGCGACACCCTCGAGTTCGTCCACCCGCTCATCGCCTCCGCCGTCTACGACGCCATCCCGGCCGCCACCCGCGTCGCCCTCCACGGCCAGGCCGCCTGGTGCGTCGTCGACGCCGGGCTCGGCTCCACCGCCGCCGCACGCCACCTGGTCGAGACCCACCCGGAGAGCGACCCCTGGGTGGTGCAGCATCTGCGCGCCGCCGCCCAGGAGACCCTGCGGGCCGGCGCCCCCGACACCGCCCGCCGCTATCTCGCCCGCGCCCTGCGCGAACCCCCGGACTACGACGAGCGGGCCGCCGTGCTCTTCGAGCTCGGCTGCGCCTCGCTGCTCACCGAACCCGCCACCACCGTCAACCATCTGCGCGCCGCCCTGGAGGAGCCGGTCGCCGACCCCGCCCTGCGGCACGGCATCGTCTACCGTCTCGCCCAGGTCCTCGCCCACAGCGACCGGCTCGTCGAGGCCACCGAACTCCTCGAACGCGAGACCCGGCAGACCACCGACGCCCGCAGCCGGCTGCGCATGCAGGCCGAGAAGTTCATGTGGGACACCCTGCGCGCCGACGAACCCGATTCGCCCGCCCGCTCCCGGCGCCTCGCCGCCCTCGCCGAGCGGCTCACCGGCCGCGATCTCACCGAGCGCTACATCATCGGCCTGCGCGCCTGGGACGCCACCCTGCGCGCCGAACCCGCCACCGTCGCCCTCCGCCACGCCGAGCGCGCCCTCGAAGGCGGCCTGAGCTGGGCCGACGAGAGCCGCAACTTCGAGGTCCCCGTCCTCGTGGCCCTGCTGCACCTGTACGCCGACCGGCCCGGCCGCGCCGAGGAGCTGTTCGCCGCCGGCACCTCCGAGTTCGAGAAACAGGGCTGGCGCGGCGCCCACCTCGCCTTCGCGTACACCCTCATCGGCTACATCCGCTTCCGGCGCGGCCGGCTCATGGAGGCGGAGGACTTCGCCCGCGCCGGACTCCGCCTCGCCGAGCGTGTCGGCCCGCGCACGCCGGCCCTCTGGTACGCGACCGGCGTCATGATCGAGGTCCTCCTCGCCCGCGGCCGTACGGAAGAGGCCGAGCGCGTCGCCCGCGAGCACGACTTCGGCGACCCCTTCCCCACCGCCGTCACCATCCCCGACTGCGAGACCGTCCACGCCGAACTGCTGCTCGCCACCGGCCGCACCGAGGAGGCCCTCGGCGAGCTGTCCGCGGTCGGCATGCGCCTCGACCCGCGCGGCAAGCGCAACCCCTCCTGCTGCCCCTGGCAGCTCCACCTGGCCCTCGCCCAGGCCGCGGTCTCCCCGGCCCGGGCCCTCGCCACCGCGCAGGAGGCCGTCACCCGGGCCCGCCAGTACGGCGCACCGTCCGCGATCGGCCAGGCGCTGCGGGTGGCCGCCGAGGTCTCCGAAGGCGTCGAGCGGATCAAGCTCCTGGAGGAGTCCGTCGACTGGCTCGACCAGTCCCCGGCCGCCTACGAGCTGGCCCGCTCGCTCGTCGCACTCGGCGCCGCGCTCCGCCGGACCGAACGCCACGCCGAAGCCGCCGAGCACCTCTACCGGGGCCTGGAGACCGCCCAGGACTGCGGTGCCGACGGGCTCGTCGAGGAGGCCCGGGCCGAGCTGGCGGCCGCCGGGCTGCGCCCCCGCGCCCTGCACACGGCCGACGGCGACACGCTCACCGCCCGTGAGCGGGCGGCCGCGGAGCTCGCCGCGCGCGGCCAGGACCCGGCCGCCGCCCTCGGCGTCGACCGGACCACCGCCACCCGGCTGCTGTCCGCCGTCTACCGCAAACTGGGCACCGACCGGGCGGGTCTCGACGGCGCCCTGCGCGCCCTGCCCGCCAACGGCCGGTGACCGTGGCCCCGGCGCGCCGCGACGCGCGCCGGGGCACGTACCATGGCGGTATGTCCTTCCTCCGCCGCCGCAGCGCCGCCACACCCGCGGGCCCGGACTTCGACGTCCTGGCCATGGACCCCGGGGACTGGCCCGGCAACCTCGGCGCCGGTCTGCTCCCGGCCCCCGACGGCAGCTGCCAGGGCGTGTTCCTCCGCTACGACCTGTTCGGCGGCCGCGGCCCCGCCATGATCATCGGCAATCTGCCGGAGGGCTCCCCGGCCCGCGAGCTCGCCGACGGGCAGGTCCCCTTCGAGGTCGCCCAGCTGCTCGCGGCCCTGGAGAACGACGAGCCGGTCGAGGTGCTCGACCGCGAGGACATGCCGGTGATGCAGGGCGACAACCTGCTGATCGTGCGCCGCCTCAAGCTCTCCGAGAGCCGTATCTCCTGTGTGCAGTTCGACCGCAGCGACAACATCCTGGTCACCATCGCCAGTTGGGACCGGCCCATCACCGACGACCTGTACGCGCTGCTCAAGCCGCTGCCCGCCGAACTGTTCCAGCAGGGCTGACCGGGAAGGCGGGGGCCGATGAGCAGTGTGCGCGTCGACAGCTGGGTCTGGGCCGTGCGGCTCACCAAGACCCGCTCCCAGGCCGCCGCGGCCTGCCGCGCCGGCCATGTCAAGGTCAACGGGGAGCGCGCCAAGCCCGCCCAGGCCGTGAAGCCGGGCGACGAGGTACGGGTCTTCCACGGTGGCCGGGAGCGGATCGTCGAGGTGAAGCAGCTGCTCACCAAGCGGGTCGGTCCGCCGGCCGCCGCCGAGGCCTACGTCGACAACAGCCCGCCCCCGCCGCCCCGCGAGCACGTCGCCGTGGCCGCCGTCCGCGACCGCGGCACGGGCCGCCCCACCAAGCGCGACCGCCGCGAGCTCGACCGGCTGCGCGGACTCCAGCCCTGACCACGGGGCCCTGACCGCGCCGCCGTCCCCCCCTCCGACCCGACACGGGCCGCCCCACGCTGACGCGGAGGCGGCCCGTCCGCGTCAGCGCACCGGCGTGCCGAACAGTGTCGTGAGCCGCGCCGAGCCGGTGCCGAGCCCCTGCGGCCCCCGGCGCGCGAGCGTCGAGCCCGCACCCCGGTGCACATCCTCGGGGCCGTACCGCCGCACGCCGCGATGCCAGTGCAGGATGCCGGCCAACCAGTCCTCCAGCTCGCGCAGATACGCCTCGAAGGCCGCCCGGCCGCTCGCGTCGAGCCCGAAGTCGGCGTACAACAGCGGGATTTCACGCCGCTTCAGATGCTCGTACTGCTGGAGCCGCCCCCGCATCAGATCGTCGACCATCCGCACCGCCGTCGGGTAGTCGCAGTCGAAGAACGTCTGCACCACGAGCACCAGGTTGTGCAGCTCGCCCTCGACCTCGATCTCCTTCTGGTACGAGAACAGATCGTTGATCATCGCCCCGTAGTCCATGACGGAACCCTCCAGGGCCCGCACGGTGCCGGTGTCGAAGATCCCCGGCGGCAGCGACTCGGTCCGGCGCAAGCGGGCGAGCAGCATGGTCAGTTCGGAGCCGAAGGTGCTGCGGCGCATCTCGAGGTAGTCGACCGGGTCGGGCACCCGGTGCTGGGCCACGTTGAGCAGTTCCCACATCCAGCTGTCCAGCATCGACTCCAGGGCCGCGCGCAGGCGCGCCCGGGCCGCCTCGTCAATCAGTGCGGTCGTGCGCGCCCAGAGGTCGGCGAGGGAACGCTCCAGAGGGTGCTGAGGGGACGGTGTCGCCGCTGAACCGGCGTGCGAGAGAAGGGCCTTGAGGCGGTCCGTCTGCTGCTTCGCGCCCGGCAGGTTGCGGGGGCGGCCGAAGACGATCGGGTAGTAGTCGTCCGCGTACGTGCCCCAGGTCAGCCACAGCGCGCTGAGCTCCAGCTCCTCCAGCGTGCCGTCCGGGTCGAGACCCGCCGAGCACAGCGCGAAGTCGAAGCCGTCCAGCATCCGCCGGTCCCAGATGTCGTCGAGCAGCCCCATCCGCTGCGCCCACTGCTCCGAGCGGCGCTTGGCCTCGGCGTGGTGCGGATTCAGCGTCAGCGGGTACGGCAGCCGGAACTCCGGGAGCAGGGACGGCCCGACCCTCTGGTGCGGCACATGCGTGAGGGTGCGCGCCCGGCCCCGGGCCGGGCGGCCGAGCAGGTTCCTGATGTCGAGCGCCGAGGTCCCGAGCCCGGCGGAACGCCCCGAAACGCCGGTCACCAGGCCCTCGTTCATATAGCGGCTGGACCGCAGATGCCACTCGTGCCCGCCGGACTGCCAGTCCTGCAGTCCCTTCGTGTAGGCGGCGACGGCCGCCGCCTCCGCCGGACCCAGGCCCTGCTCCACGCAGAGCGCCGGCACCTCGGTGAGCGCCGTGTTCTCGAACTGCTGGAGGCGCGAGGTCAGCAGGTCGTTGACGGCGTCGGCCGCCTGCTGTGTCGTACAGCCGAGGAACGTCTCCAGGACCAGGACGCCGTTGCTGTTCTCGCCCTCCTCCTCGACCTCCCGCTGGTACGAGAAGAGGTCGTTGCGCAGATGCACCGCGTCCGAGAACGCGTCCCGCAGCACTCGCAGCGGCCGGGAGTACGCCACCCGCTCGGGCACCTCCGCGCCCGCCGCGTACTCGACGAGCCCCGCCGACCAGGGCGCACCGCCCACCTTGCGGCGCATCTCGATGTACTCGACCGGATTGGCGATCCGGCCGTCGGTGATGTTGTCGAGCTCCCACAGCGACTCGTTGAGCAGTGCCTCGGTCGCCTCGGCGAACCGCACCCGCCAGGCCGCCGACATCGCCGGCACCGTGCGCCGCCACAGATCGGCCAGGCCCGCCTCCACCGGATTGGCCGGCTCGGGCATCCCGGCCGCGGGATCGGCCGGCATGAACAGCGGCAGCCGGTCGAGATAGGCCTTGCCGGCCGGCCGGTTCGGCGTGCGCTTGAACACCTCGAGGAAGTGGTCGTCGAAGAAGAAGACCCAGGTGTACCAGTCGGTGACCAGGGACAGCGCCTCCGCGTCGCAGTCCGGGTGGGTGTACGAGCACAGCAGCGCGTAGTCGTGCGCCCGGAGGTCCGCCTCCTCCCAGATGCCGGAGCCCTCCAGCATCCCCATCTCCCGCGCCCAGTCGCACGTGTGCGTGCGGGCCGCCTCCAGATGGGGATTGAGCCGGGCCGGATACGGCACATAGAAATCCGGCAGAACGAAGGGCTGAGCCATGCCAGGGAGGCCTTTCGGTGAGCGTCGGGCGGGCGTCCGGGCGAGCCCTACCCCTCGGCCCCGGGCCCCACGCGAGCACCGGAATAGTCGTACCGGTGGCATGAGGTGCCGGTCGGACCGCGCCCCGCTCCGCGGTCCGACCGGCACCTGTCCGATGTCGGCCGCGCTCCCTCAGCCCTGGGAAACGCGCACGTCAGCGGCCTTCACAAAGGCCACCCGATGGCCGAACTGAATCTCGTAGTACTCCTCCTGGCCACGCACGACCGCATGCCCCGTCGTGTCGAACGTCGGAGCGAAGAGGTACTCGCCGGGGGTGCGGCCACCGACCACGTACGTCTGCCCCGCGAGCAGCCTGTACGGGAGCGGCGACACCGCCTGCACCGGCACCCCCGCCGGATAGGCCGAGGCCTCCGGATACGCCCGCCCGTACACCGGCACCGACGCCAGACCCTCCTTCGGCGTCAGGACGAGCCCCCGCGCGTCCACCGCCGTCGGTTCCTTCGGCGGATTGTGGAACCACGCCTTCTGCCCGAGGTACCAGACCGCCGTCCAGTCGCCCTGCCGCTCCGCCACCGCGAAGCTCTGGCCGGTCGAGGCCCGCGCCCCCGTGTCGTTCACCCCGGTCGTCGCCTCCTGCCCGCCGGGGTAGAGCCCGATGTCCTTCACCAGCGGCGCGTCGGCGCTCGGGGCGGTGTGCAGGCGCACCGCCCCGCTCCCGTGCGGCGCACACGCCACCCCGGCCGTCGTGCACCCCGTGTACACCGGCCGGTTCGCGGTGTAGTCCGGGCGGATCGTCACCACCCCGGCGTCCGGCCCGGCGCTCGGCGTGATCGGCCGGCCGAGCAGCTGGAAGTAGTGCGCCCAGTCCCAGTACGGACCCGGATCCGTGTGCATCCCCTTGATGGTCGACGTCACCGTCCCCGGCACGTTGTCGTGCCCCAGGATGTGCTGCCGGTCCAGCGGGATGCCGAACCGCTGCGCCAGATAGCGCACCAGGCGCGCCGACGAGCGGTACATCGCCTCCGTGTACCAGGAGTCCGGCGACGTCAGAAAGCCCTCGTGCTCCAGGCCCACCGACTTGGCGTTCACGAACCAGTTGCCCGCGTGCCAGCCCACGTCCTTCAGCGCCAGATGCTGCGCCACATGCCCGTCCGAGGAACGCAGCGAGTACTGCCACGACACATACGTCGGGTCCTGCACCAGCTTCAGCGTGGTGTCCCAGTCCGCCTCGGTGTCATGGATCACGATGTAGTCGACCGACTGCGACACCGGCCGGTCCGCCTTGTCGTGATTGCCGTAGTCGCCGTCCCCGAACTCCTCGTACGGCGCCGGCACCCACTCGCACGCCACCGTCTCCGGACACTCCACCGGACCCTTCGCCGCATCCCGGAGCCCCAGCGCGGCCAGCTGCCCGGTGGCCGGAACCACCGCCGGATCCGGCGCGAGCGTCACCCGCTGCCCGGAGTCCGTGGTGCGCGACTGGCCGCTCCGGATCACGTCGAACACGTCGTCCGCGTAGGCCGCGGCCGTCGCCGTGTCGTCCGCACCCGAAGAGCGGGCCACCGCCCCGTACCAGTCGGCCGGGTCCGCGCTCGCCGGCAGCCCCGCCGCCCGCTGCGCCTCGGCGAGCAGCGCCGCACCGCCGTCGATGTTCGCCGCCGGGTCCGTACGCAGCTCCGCCGCCGGCCGCCCGGACAGCCGCGCCGCCTGTTCGAGCGTCCGCAGCCGCGCGGGCGGCTCACCGGCCGGCGGCGAGGCTACCGCCCCAACCCCCGTGCGGGGCGCCCGGGCGTCGTCGCCGCGCGCGTCCTCCGTACCGTCCGCGTGATGCGGCGCCGAGGCCAGTGCGGTCACGGCGTCCGTCAGATGCATCGGACCGTAGCCGCCGGTCACGCTCGGCGCGCCGCCGTGCCCGTCCCAGCGCGACTGCAGATACGACACGGCGAGCAGCACGCTCTGCGGTACGTGATGCCGCTCGGCCGCCACCGCGAACTGGCGCTGGAGCGAATCCGGCTCGGGCGTGCCGGCGGTGGCCGAGGGCATCCCGGCGAGCAGTGGAAGGAGCAGGACGGCCGGTGCGGCACGTCTGAGGGACGCGGAACGGAGCAAGGCAGCCTCCAGCGACAGGGGGAGAACGGGGGCGTGCGGAACCGAACCCGTACAGGGGTATCCCGTTCCAGACGCCCCGTCAATCACCTGTCGCCACCGGCGATTTCCCACGTCAGAGCGGCTACGCGCGCGGCGGCGCGGAGTTTCGCGCGGGCGGCCCGCCCGCCTGCGGCGCGTCAGTGGTGTGGACCATTGGGGTCGCCACGCCGCTCCCAGGGCGAGGCGCGGGAAAAACGAAGCACCGCGCCCCGGTGTGTCGGCACCGGGCGCGCGGCGCGCCACCCCCGTACTGCGTCGGACCGCTTCGCTACCGCGTTCCGACCGCCGCGCGCACGGCCCGCCGTGCCATGGCGCAGTCGTCGTGCAGCCGCCGCAGCAGCAGCCGCTGTTCCTCGCCGGGCGAGACCGCCCCGGCCGGCACCGGCACCGAACCCGCCGGCGGCGCCTCCTTGATCGTGCGCTGCACCGCCGTCTCGTACGTCCGGATCTCGCGGGTCAGCACGATCATCAGGTTCACCAGGAACGCGTCCCGCGCCGCCGGCCCCGCCTGCTGCGCCAGCTGGCTGATCTGCCGCCGCGCCAGGGGAGCGTCCCCGAGCACCGCCCACAGCGTCGCCAGGTCGTAGCCCGGCAGGTACCAGCCCGCGTGCTCCCAGTCCACCAGGACCGGACCCGCCGGCGAGAGCAGGATGTTCGAGAGCAGGGCGTCACCGTGACAGAACTGCCCCATGCCCTGCCGCCCGCCCGCGTGCGTGAGCCCGCGCAGCAGCTTCTGGAGGTCGTCCCGGTCCCGGTCGGTGAACAGACCCTGCTCGTGGTAGCGCGCCACCCGCGCCCCGTAGTCGAGCGGCGCGTCGAAGGTACCGGCCGGCGGTCGCCAGGCGTTCAGACGTGCGATCGCACCGAGCGCGGCCCGCACGTCCGCCCGCGGCGGCGCGTCCACGGGGTGGCGCGTCAGGGCCGCGGCCCGCCCCGGCATCCGCTCGATCACCAGCGTGCAGTTCTCCGGGTCTGCCGCGATCAGCCGCGGCGCCCGCACCGGAGGACGGTGCCGGACGAACGAACGGTAGGACGCTATTTCGTGCCGGAACCGCTCGACCCACGCGGGGGAGTGGTCCAGTAAACACTTCGCCACCGCGGTCGTCCGGCCGGTCGTCCCGACGATCAGGACGGAACGGCCGCTGCGCCGCAGCACCTGCACTGGATTGAACTCCGGGCAGATCCGGTGGACGGACGCGATGGCCATGCGCAGTTGGGCGCCCTGGGGGCCGGACAGGTCGATCCTCCCGCTGGGCGGCTGGACGGTGCTCCCCGCCCAGCGCCTCGGCCGCACCGCTCCCTGGGCGGGAGCGGGGGCGAGATACGGACCGGAACCGGCCGGGACGGTGCGGTGGAGCGGCCGGGGCGGAGCGGACACGGAGGACGATGCTGTGTACATGGAGGAGACAGATCCCTTCGTGCGCCGACGAGTTGCGTGCGTCGCCCCGCGAGACCGAACGGTCCGCACCCTGGGGAAAATGTGGGCCGGTCGGCGGCGCGGGGTGGCGCGTTCCTACCTGACACCCAGGCGCGGGTGGCGGAACATCGAGCGCACCCTGGCGAACCCTGGCGAATTGTCGCCAGGCCTATGACAGGGGGCTACTGTCAACTCAGCCGAGAACCTGGGGGCTTAGACGTGACAGAGCAGACCAACACCCGCCTGGCAGACCTCTTCGGCCTGGCCGGCTGGTCCAAGGGCGAACTCGCGAGACTCGTCAACCGGCAGGCGGCGGCCATGGGCCACCCCCAGCTGGCGACCGACACCTCACGGGTACGGCGCTGGATCGACCGGGGGGAGACCCCCCGCGACCCCGTGCCCCGGGTGCTGGCAGCCCTGTTCACCGAGCGACTCGGCCGTGTCGTGACCATCGAGGACCTCGGGTTCGTACGACACGGGCGCGCCGGGAAACGGCAGAACGTCAGGAACACCGACAACCCTGACGGGCTCCCCTGGGCGCCCGAGCGTACGGCAGCGGTCCTCACCGAATTCACGGGAATGGACCTCATGCTCAACCGACGCGGCCTGGTGGGCGCGGGTGCCGCGCTTGTCGCCGGCTCCGCACTGACCAACGCCATGCACGACTGGCTCCACACCGACCCCGCACACCCCGGCGCCGCCCCCCGCGCCATCGATCCCCTCCACGCCGACCCCGCTGGGTACGACCGCTACGAGGCCGCCCCCATCGGGTCGGAGGAGATCGAGGCCCTGGAGCGCTCGGTGGAGGTCTTCCGCGCCTGGGACGCCTCCCGTGGCGGCGGCCTCCAGCGCAAGGCGGTCGTGGGCCAGCTCAACGAGGTGGGCGGCATGCTCGCCTACCACCACCCCGAACACCTCCAGCGCCGCCTGTGGGGCGTGGCCGCCAACCTGGCCGTGCTCGCCGGCTGGATGTCCCACGACGTGGGCCTCGAACCCACCGCCCAGAAGTACTTCGTGATCGCCGCGCACGCGGCCCGCGAGGGCGACGACCGGCCGCGCGCCGGCGAGGCGCTCTCCCGCGCGGCCCGCCAGATGGTGCACCTGGGCCGGCCCGACGAGGCACTCGACCTGATGAAGCTCGCCACCTCGGGCTCCGGCGAGCGTCTGCATCTGCTGCCGCGCACCAAGGCCATGTTCCGCACCATCGAGGCCTGGGCGCAGGCGTCGATGGGCCGCGGCCAGGCCATGCGCCGTACGCTCGGCGAGGCCGAGGACCTGTTCGTGTCCGACAAGGGCGAGGACAAGCCCAGTTGGATGCAGAACTTCGACGAGGCGGACCTGCACGGCATGCAGGCGCTCGCCTACCGCACCCTCGCCGAGCACGACCCGGCGGCCGCGGTCCCGGCCCAGCGCCACGCCAGGCTCGCCCTGGAGCTGCGCCGCGACGGGCACAACCGCTCGAAGCTCTTCGACCACATCTCGATGGCCTCGGCCTGCTTCATCGCCGACGACCCGGAGCAGGCGGCGGGTTACGCGCGGCTCGCGCTGGTCTCCATGGGCGACACCTCCTCGCACCGCACCTGGGTCCGGCTCCGCGAGATGTACCGGCTCACCGGCGAGTACGCGGGCTACACCAAGATCGACCACCTGCGGGAGGAGATCAAGACGGCCCTCCCCAAGGCGCCGACGAACCGCCCGAGGACGGGGGAGGCGTGAGGGGCCGGGGGAGCGGATGGGAGGTCCGCGGGGTGGTCCACGGGGTCCGCGAAGGCCGCAGGGTCCGCTGCGGACGTGCGGAAGGAGCGGGCCGGGCCCGCTCCTGATTCCGGGGTACGCGTACGCGTCCTGCGCGCGTCCGGAGCACGCGTACGTGTCCTGCGCGTGGGTGCTGTCGCGGCGGCAGTGCCGGGGTCACCGCCCGACCCGGACCACCATCACGCAGGCGTCGTCCTCGCGCGGCCCCTCGCCGAACTCCTCCACGACCGCCCGGACACAGTCCTGCGCGTCCCGTGCCGCGGCCAGCCGCGGGGCGAGGGCCAGGAGCCGCTCCGTACCGAGGCCGTCGTCCACGCCGCCTGCCGTGCGGGTCAGCCCGTCGGTGTGCAGCAGGAGCACGTCACCAGGGAGCAGCCGGGTCCCGGCCTCCTCGTACACGGCACTCGTCGTGGCCCCGAGGAGCACGCCCTCGGGTCTGGCCAGAGAGCGCCCCGTCCCGTCGCGGAACAGCAGCGGGGCGGGGTGACCGGCCTGCGCCCAGACGAGGATCTGGCCGGCGGGGTCGTAACGGCAGCACATCGCGCTGCCCAGGGCGGGCTGGACGGAGCTGTCCAGGAGCTGGTTGAGGTGTCCCATCAGGGCGCCCGGCCGGATCCCGGCCACCGCCATGCCGCGCAGCGCGCCGAGCAGCATCGCCATCGAGGAGGTCGCCGCGACCCCGTGGCCGGTCAGGTCGCCGACCGTCAGCAGCGCGTCCCCGTCCGGGAGCGCGAGTGCGTCGTACCAGTCGCCGCCGATGAGGCCGGGCGTGGCGGCCGGCAGATAGTGCCCGGCCACGTCGAGCGGCGCGGGTCCGTCGTGGGCGAAGCGGAGCGAGCCGCGCCAGGGCGGCAGGACCGCCTCCTGGAGCTCGACCGCCACCCGGCGTTCGGTGTGCTCGATGTGCTGGTGGCGCTGGAGGCTGTCGCGGGTCTCGCGGACCGCCCGCTCGGTGCGGCGCAGTTCGCTGACATCGCGTAAGACGGCCCACATGGACGCGGTGCAGCCGTCGGAGTCGAGGACCGGCTCGCCCGTCAGATGCACCGTGCGGACCCGGCCGTCGGTGCGGACGATGCGGAACTCGCCGTCGATCGGCTTCCCGTCGATGAGACAGTCGGTCACCATCGTCTGGAGCAGCGTCTGGTCCTCGGCGAACACCATCGACGGCAGCTCGTCCAGGGACATCGGCCCGCTCTCCCGCGGGCGCCCGAAGATCTGGAACAACTCGTCGGACCAGTGCGCGGCGTCCGTGAGGAGATCCCACTCGGCACTGCCGACGCGGGAGAGGAGGGAGCCGGTGAGCCGCTGCGAGGGGAGCGGCGCGGGCAGGCCGGACTCGGCGTGGACGGCGCCCGCGGCGGAGGGGAAGGGGGCGAGACCCGGGCCGTCGTCGGAGCCGGAGACGGAGCCGGGAAGGCCGGCTTTCAACTGCCCCAAGTGGGCACCGAGATCATCGAGTTGATGCACCGCCAGATCGCACAGGGCGCGCTGCCACCGGTTGTGCGGGTCGTCCTCGTCCGCGACGGCGTCCCGGCGTACCGCGTCGACCCCACCGCGCAGCCGGCGCGTCTGCGAGATCAGTGCGTCCACCGTGCCCGGCTCGGGTGGTTGGGCGGGACGGTCCGCGAATTGATGGGACGGCATGTCGTACTCCGATGCAGGCGACGTGGCGCGGCCAAGTCTGGGAGGTGGATCCCGGGTACGACTCTCGCACAGCCCGGGACACCTCGTAAGACATTCGGCAACACTCGATCCGGTGGTGCTTCTGACATATGCCTTCGGCGCGCGGAGAGACCAGGCGAGAATCGGCCAACGCCGTACAGGTTACGGTGCTGGTGTGGTGAGCGACGAGGTGAACGCAATGGGTACGGCCGTGCTGTTGGCCGCGGCGCCGGCCGGACGGGGACGTGCCATGGACGCGGCGTCCGTGCTGCCCGCGCTCGCGGCGGTGCCCGCCGGGGTGCTGGCCGGGGCGCACATGGCCACGGTCGTCGAACTGGCGGACCCCCTCGACCCGCAGACCGTTCTCACCCGCCTCCGCGCGGCCGCGGCCACGCCGGGACCGCTCGCCCTCTACCTCGCCGGCCAGGTCCAACTCGACCGCCGCCAGCGGCTTCCGCACCTGGCGCTCGCCCGCAGCACGCCGACGACCCTGCGCTACACCGGACTTCCCTGGCACTGGCTCGCCACCGAACTCGCCGCGCGCCGCCCCGGCACGACCCACGTCGTCGCCGACCTGGCCGCCGACCCCGAGCTCTGGCAGCGCCTCACGACGGACCCGTCCGCCCTCACCCTCGGCCCCGCGATCCCCCTCTACGCCCGCATCACCCCCTTCCCCCGCCGCGGCCCCCTCACCACCCCGGACTACCTCCGCCACTTCGCGACCCTGTGGCGTACGGGCGCCAGGCCGCCGCTTCCGGTGCTCCACCTGGAGGCGGCGGGGGCGGCCGCGGCGGCGGGCCCGCAGACGGAGTCGCTGCTGCTGACCCCGCCGGAGGCGTCGGCCCCCGCCGTGGCGCCGGCTCCGGCTCCGGTCCCGGTGCCGGCTTCGGCAGCGGTCCCGGCTCCGGTCCCGGCTTCGGTCGCGGTTCCCGCTCCGGAGCCGGCCTTCGTGGAGTCGCCGCCGACGAGGAGGCTGGGGCGTGCGGGCGCGGCGGTACGGACCGACACGCCTGACAGGCCCGTCAGGCCCCCGCGGCAGGCGAGCGCGGAAGCCTCCGTGCCCGTGCCCGCAGCGGTCGGAGCCCCATCGGAACACCCGCCGCACGGGGGTTCCGTGGTCGCTCCCGCAGCGCCCGCCGGGCCGCCGCGGCCCGGGACCGGGGCGGATCCGCATCCGGCGATTCTGGCCGCGGCGATGGACGGGCGGCACAGCGAGGCCGCGGCGGTGGCGGCCGCGTGGGAGAGTGACGCGCTGCGGCGGTACGGGCCGCGGTCGGGGGAAGCATTGCACTGGGTGGAGGTGCGGGCGGATCTGGCGCGGTTGGCGGGGGAGCCGGCCCGGAGCTGCGAGCTGTGGATCGCCGCGGCGCAGGCCCGGCTCGGGCTGCGGCAGGGCCCGAACGAGCCCGACGTGGCGGGCGCGGTCGATCGCGCGCACCACCAGTGGGAGCAGATCGAGGACCCGGCCAGGGCCCGTGCCCTCGGCCCCGCGCTCGTCGAACTGCGCCGCGCCGTACCGGGCCGCCACGCCGGAGCGCTCGCCGCGCTCCAGCGCAGGCTGGGCGGCTGAGCGGGCCTCCCGGGCCGTGCCGACGCGACCCCGTGGGCCGTACGTCCCCGGGCCTGCCATCATCGACGTATGGCCCCCGTCCCCGCCTCACCGCCGCTGACACCGCTCGTCACCGAGCGCCTCGTGCTGCGCCCCGTACGTACCCGGGACCTGCCCGCCGTCACGCGCCTGTGGACCGACCCCGAGGTGCGGCGGCATCTGGGCGGGCCGGTGGTCGAGTCGGTGATCCGCATCCGGCGGGAGCGGATCGTCGGCGCGCCGGGCTGTCACGCCGTCGAGCGCGTCGCCGACGGCGCGGTGCTGGGCCTGGTCACGGTGGCGCGGGCGGGACGGGACGGGGAGACGGAGGTCTCGTACCAGTTCCTGCCCGAGCACTGGGGACAGGGGTACGCCCGCGAGGCCGTCGCCGCGGCCGTCGACCACGCCCTCGCGGAGACGCCCAGCGTCGTCGCGGTCACGCAGGAGGCCAACGTCCGCTCCCGCCGCCTCCTGGAGGCCGTCGGCATGACCCACGCCGAGTCCTTCGTGGAGTGGGACGCCCACCAGGTCCTCTACCGCCGCCGACGCACGTCCTGAGACCGACCTGCCAGATCCTGCGCGGCCGAGCAACAGCCGGACGCCGCCGGGTGTCCGAACCGGGTGCGCGCATGCGAGAAGCCCCTGGAAGCCATGGCTTCCAGGGGCTTCGGCAGCGGTCCCGCGAGCGGTACGGCGTACGGATCGCCGTGCGGACCGTCAGTAGGCCGGGGCGGCCTTCGGGTTCGGGCCGTGGGCGTTCACCTGGGCCTCACCCTCGCTGGCGAGGAAGACGATCAGGATGATGAAGCCGACGAACGGCACGAGGTCGATCAGGATCCACCAGCCGGAGCGGCCGGTGTCGTGCAGACGCCGGACGGTCACACCCAGAGTCGGCAGGAAGACGGCCAGGAAGTAGATGACGTACAGCAGCGGGTAGGTGCTGATCGCCATGTCGATGGCCATGACGATGATCGCCGCGATCAGGTTGAACAGGGTGAACATCCAGAATTCCTGGCGGCGCGCCCGGCCGCTGAATACTGCGTACTTCTTGAGAACGTCGAGGTACCAGTTCACTTTGTCCCCCCAAGGACTGGGTGTATGAGCGGGAGAGCCTGTCCCTGTGGAGCAAGGCTTACGCAGAACTTATGTGGCCGAAACCTCGTGGGTCAATTCGTTACCTGGCGGTGGCCGTTCACAGACATGGGCGCGACAGAAGTGAACGGCGTCGCCCCCTCGCGCGCCAGTCGGTGGTGGCCTTGATGACGGAGGTGAACACGAAACGGGCGGAGCCGTTGGTGAGGACGTAACTGGCGGTC